>JABIGL010000022.1 GCA_018650185.1 Chloroflexota bacterium | reverse complement strand
GCAGCAGCAGCCACGGCAGCTCCACCGCTTGAGCCACCGGCAATACGGTCCTGATCCCACGCGTTGGGTGTGTCGCCGAAGAGTGGTGCACGGGTAAATGGCTTGTGGCCAAATTCAGGCGTAGTGGTCTTACCGACCATGATGGCCCCGGCAGCACGCAGGCGGGCCACCGGCACTGCGTCGTTCTCCGGGACGTTGTTCTCAAATATCAGCGAACCCATGGTGGTTCGCACGCCCCGGGTGTTGACTAGGTCTTTGACCGAGAAGGGAACACCGTGGAGGGGTCCGAGTTCGTCGCCCCGCGTGACAGCTTTTTCGGCCTCGTACGCCTGTTTCATCGCTTCGTCATGTGCGACGGTTATGAACGCGTTTAATACGGGCTGAGAATCGTCAATTCTTCTAAGCGCGGCCTCCGTGATTTCGACCGGAGATAACCGGCGAGATCGGACCGCTTCGGCGAGCTCCGTCGCCGGTGTATACGCCTGCCAGTCAGACGTCATCATGCCCCCCTACCGGAATCGAAGCAGCCCTGCCCCCACATGGCGCGCGATCCCCCATGAGGTGTACCGCATGCAGGTCAAGCTGCCAACCCCATTCAAGGACCAATCGCGTGACCATCCCTGTACGATGGGGCTTAATACAACAACCATCGGGCAAACGACCCGATTCCGAACTCCGTTTAAGTAAGAAAGTCGACGACCCTGAAAGTTGAACTTGCATACGGCGATGGCCGCCTCCCGTTGGACCTGCCAGATGGGCGGAGCACTGTCATTACGCCAACCTTCAGACCTGCTCTTCCGGATCCCGAACGCGCTATCCAGAACGCCCTGAGGTCGCCGATCAACGCTCGACCGCTCAGGGAGATTGCCCGTAAGGGACAGCGCGTTGCCATTTCGGTGTGTGATGTCACCCGCGCCCAACCCCGCCTGTTAATGGTGCAGGCGATTCTTGATGAGCTTGAGGGCGTGATACGGCCAGAAGATGTCACGATTCTTATCGCCACTGGAACTCATCGGTCTAATACGGATGATGAGGTCCGGAGCATGCTCGGCGATGAGATCTTTGATGCCTGTCGTATCGTGAATCACGTGGCGCGCGATGAGAGCACGCTGGATGATCTGGGGATGGTCGGCAACGGCGTCCCAGTGAAGCTGAATCGTGAATGGACAGGTGCCGATCTACGGATCACGACCGGGTTCGTGGAGCCGCACTTCTTTGCGGGGTTCAGCGGCGGGCCAAAGATGATCGCACCGGGGCTCGCCGGAATCGACACGGTGCTCACGCTCCACGATGCCGCCCGGATAGGGCACCCGGACGCGACATGGGGAGTGATCGAAGGCAACCCGGTGCACGACGACGTTCGGGCCATCGCTCGGGTAGCACCGCCAGACTTCAGCATGGACGTGGTGCTCAACAGCGACCAGGAAGTGACGGGCTTATACGCCGGTGAGCTGTTCGCGATGCACGTCGCTGCCTGCGCACAGGCAAAATTGGACTCGATGCAACCGGTCACCCGGCCGTTTGATCTGGTAGTGACAAGCAACTCCGGGTATCCGTTGGACCAGAACCTGTATCAGGCCGTCAAAGGCATGTCGGCGGCGGCTCGCGTGGTCAAGCCGGGCGGGCTGATCGTGTGTGCCTCAGAGTGTCGCGACGGCATCCCCGACCACGGCTCTTATTCCGAAATCCTTTCATCTCGGCCTGATCCCGCGTCGTTGATGCAGATGATCGAAACACCGGGCTACTCTGAGCCAGACCAGTGGCAGGTCCAGATACAGGCGAAAATCCAGATGCATGCACAGGTGCTCGTGAAAACGGATCGGTTGTCCGATGCGCAGCTTCAGGCCGCGCACTTTGAAGCTATTGACGATATCCAGGCGGTCGTCGACGCGGCGGACGGAGACGCCACGATTTGCGTCCTGCCCGAGGGGCCGCAGACGATCCCTTACATTTCCTGACCCAATCGTTCCGGAGGGACTCACCGCATGCCAACAAAAAACGTACGCGCCGCCATGCCGGGTGACGCCGGTACTATCGTCGAACTGGTTCGGTCACTGGCAATCTACGAAAAAGAGCCGGTGGAGACAGTTCAGCTGACCGAGTCTGATGTCTTGCGAGACGGGTTCGGGGATTCGCCCCGGTTTGAGGCACTTCTCGCCGAACTGGACGGAAAGGCCGTCGGGTTCGCCCTCTTTTTCCACAACTACTCGACGTGGATCGGGAAGCCAGGGCTGTACCTGGAAGACCTTTACGTGGAGGAGCAGGCGCGTGGATACGGTCTTGGCCTGGATCTGATGCAGGAGTTGGCGCGCATCGCCGAAGAACGTGGCTGCGCCAGATTTGAGCTATCGGTGCTGGACTGGAATCCAACGCGGGAGTTCTATCATCAGCTCGGTTTCGAGGATATGGACGATTGGCTCTCGTATCGGCTCACTCAGCCGGGAATCGAGAAGCTGGCACGGGGCTAACTAACTAGCCCGGCGAATGAGGGATCGCGGCCAGCAACCGTCGTTGCAGCACCCACCACATCCCCGCAGCCAGCAATCCGGCCACCGTGCTGTTCACGATAGCGGTCTCTGCGGAGTAGGCGCCAACCCAGGGCGTGAGCAGCACCAACGCGAAGGTCAGCAGGAAACTACGCCTGAACGCACGCATCGGCGAATCGCTACGCCATGCGGTCGTAAACACGCCTGCGGTGAGGGTCATCACAAGCATCGGGAATATGAGTGCGCTGAATGCCATGTTGCCGGGATTCTAGCAGGCGAACCCTGGTTTGTTTGGAATGTCGCAGCGGTCACTGATATCGCCATGATCCCAGACTCACCCTGGCCCTTCGCAGTCACGGTCGTCAGGAGTAACATGCGGATCGCCGCGGGCGGCGCGTCCGTACTGAAACGTCCAGACTCAGGAGAACGCATTGGTCACGAGCGAAGTCAAAATCGCAGACACCGTCCAAGGTCCGATAGCGCCCCGCGTCGACAACGCCGACTCACCGGGCAGGATTCACACGCGAATCCAGGATGTCGTAGACGCCAAAGGCCCCGCACCGTGGTCGTTGTCGCTCATCCACGACGAACGGAATAACGGGACGCTCATCGCAAACGACCCGGGTACGGGCAACATCCCCCACTGGCACAAGGATTTTGACGAGTGGTGGATCGTAATGCGGGGGACGATTCAGTGGCACTACACGGGTGGCCGGGAAGTGATTGCCACCGAGGGCGACGTGGTCTGGGTGCCCCGTGGATCCGTACACCACATCAAGAACGTGGGCGACGGTCTGTCTCTCCGTTTCGCTGTATCGCAGCCCCCGGCCGAGCACTATCGCTCGCCGTGTGAAGTGTGTGACCACGCGCCGGACGCACCGGACATCTTCGGCATATCCGATGTGATCGCACCGGGCTCTCTGACTATTTCGGACACGGTTACCGGACCAATCTCTCCCCGTATAGACAACAACGACTGGCCAGGAGTGCTGCACACGAAGCTGGACGCGCTTAACGAGAAGCACAAGGGTGAAGACGAGTGGCATGAGTTCGTCGTGTCAGATGAACGGAACATCGCTACCTGGCTCACGCAGCCGGAAGGTAGCGGCAACATGCCCCACTACCACAAGGATTTCGACGAGTGGTGGTACGTCCAACAGGGCCAGATCCGATGGGAATTGAGCGGAGGGAAGACCTTCGTCGCCAGCAAGGGTGACCTTGTATGGGTTCCGCGGGGAACGACGCATCACATCACAACCGAAGGCAAAGAGACTTCGATGCGATTGGCCGTGGCGATGCCACCCGGAGGCCACTGGAACGCTGACTGCGATGTTTGCGGCCAGGAAAAGGCTGATATCGAGGTCAGCTGGATGGATGTTCCGAAGACCAGCGAGCAGCTTTCTTAGGCTTCAACCCGTACCCCTAACGAACTTCTCCCTCACCCTGAAACAATTGGCCCTCTCCAGCTGGGAGAGGGAGACCTATTGCACGAAAGGCATGGACTCGTGGCGAAATCGCCGAAGATCGTAAAAATCGAGACCTTTGAGCACACCGAGTACCCGAAGCTGGTCTTCATCAAGATCCACACGGACGACGGGTTGTTCGGAATCGGTGAGACTTCCTGGTCGCCTGAGCCGGTTCACGCGTTCATTCACGCCGATGCTGCGGAGTACCTGCTCGGCAAAGACGCAAGCCAGGTCGACTGGCACTGGCACAACCTGGCGAAGATGGCCGGTGGTATGCGGTCACGAGGCGCCGAGATGCGCGCCCTGTCGGCAATCGACATCGCTCTCTGGGATCTGTTCGGCAAACGGATGAACGAGCCCACCTACAACGTGATGGGCGGGTTGAGCCGGGACAAGATCAAGGTCTACAACACTTGCGCCGGATATTCGTACGGTGTGAACCGTAGCGGCGTTTACGAGCCGGGTTCGGTCGACTACCGCCCAGACGGTCCCTACGAGGACCAACACGCATTCCTGACGGACCCCGTCGGTCTGGCGCAGAGCCTTCATTCAGAAGGTTTCCGGGCGATGAAGATCTGGCCCTTTGACCAGTTCGTCGCCAAGACGAACGGCCAGCACATCTCGGCCGAGGACGTCGAGAAGGGCACCGAGCCGTTCCGATTGATCCACGAGGCGATGGGCGACCAGATGGAGGTCGCCGTCGAAATGCACCAGTTGTGGAACCTTCCGTCGGCGATCAAGATCGCCCAGGCGGTGACTCCGTTCAAACCGTTGTGGTTTGAGGATGCAGTCCAGATGGACAATCTGGACGCTCTGGCGCAGTTCCGCAAGACGACTAATATTCCAACCATCGCCTCGGAGGGCGTATCGACGCGCTGGACCTTCCGCGAGATGTACGTGAAGCAGGCGGTCGACATAACGATGTTCGACCTCGGCTGGGTCGGCGGAATCTCTGAGGCCAAGCGAATCGCCACGATGTCGGAGGCCTTCGGCATACCGATTGCACCGCACGACTGCGTGGGGCCGATCGCCTTCATGGCGGATGTTCACCTGAGCCTGAACGCCACAAACACCTTCATCCAGGAAACCGTACGGGCCTACAACGCCACCTGGTACAACGACATCGTGACCGTGCTGCCAAAGGTGGAGAACGGCTTTGCGTCGGTCTCGGACGACCCGGGGCTGGGTTTGGACTTCACCGACAAGTTCATGAACAGCGACCAGTTAACTGTGCGGACCACGGAGCTTTAGCCGCCGTATCGTGGCGAAATCGCCCAAAATAACCAGGATCGAGACTTTCCATCACGGCGAGTACCCAAACCTGGCGTTCGTCAAGATCCACACGGATGATGGATTATTCGGCGTCGGCGAGACACCGGGGTCACCCGCGCCGGTACACGCGTTCATTCACGCCGATGCCGCCGAGTACTTGCTCGGCAAGGATGCCAGCCAGTTGGATTTGCACTGGTCTAATCTGGCAAAGATGGCGGGCGGCATGCGTTCTCGTGGAGCGGAAATGCGGGCCCTGTCTGCTATCGACATCGCCCTGTGGGACCTATTTGGCAAACGGGTTGGTGAGCCTGTCTACAACCTGCTTGGCGGGTTGAGTCGGAACAAAATCAAGGTGTACAACACCTGCGTCGGCTATCCGTTCTACATGGATCGTACTGAGGGTCCGAAGCCTGGTTCGCCCGACTACGTACCCAAGGGACCGTATGATGACGCGTACGCTTCCCTGATTGATCCTGTAGGACTTGCCGAAAGCCTCCATGCAGATGGTTTTCGGGCGATGAAAATCTGGCCCTTCTCCCAGTTCGCCGCCAAAACCAACGGCCAGTTCATATCCCTTGAAGATCTGGAAGCGGGTACCGAACCGTTCCGACTGATCCACGAAGCGATGGGCGATCAGATGGAAGTCGCCGTGGAGATGACCCAGTCGTGGAATCTGCCTTCGGCTATCAAGATCGCCCAGGCGGTGACTCCGTTCAAACCCCTGTGGTTTGAGGACGCGGTACAGATGGACAATCTGGACGCACTTGCGCAGTTCCGGACCAGCACAAACATCCCGACAATCGCCAGCGAGGGTGTATCCACCCGCTGGTCGTTTCGAGAGATGTTCGTAAAGCAGGCGACGGATATTTGCATGTTCGATCTCGGATGGGTCGGCGGAATATCTGAAGCCAAGCGTGTCGCCACAATGGCAGAGTCGTTCGGCATCCCGATAGCGCCTCATGATTGCGTCGGACCGATCGCCTTCATGGCCGGTGTGCACTTGAGCCTGAACGCCACCAATACCTACATCCAGGAGACGGTGAGGTCTTACCGCGCCACCTGGTACAACGATATCGTTACGGCGCTACCGAAGGTGGAGGACGGCTTTGCCTCCGTTTCGGACGCCCCGGGTTTGGGCCTGGATTTCACGGAAAAGTTCCTGAAGAGCGATCTGTTAACCGTACAAGTCAGCGAGCTTTAATTACTTCCATATGAGAATCACAAAGGTTGAGACCGTCCGGACTTCCAACATCCCTCGCTGGGTGTGGGTCCGAATACATACCGACAGCGGGTTAATTGGCCTCGGTGAATCGACCGCCGTGTCTGCTCCGACCGAAGCACATATTCGCGCTGAACTCGCGCCCTACCTGATCGGCAAGGACCCCATGCAGGTGGCCGAGTTACACGAAGGTATGCAGTCTCGAAGCCGCATCGGCCCGAACGGCAGTGCCGAATGGCGAGCTATCTCCGCGGTAGACATCGCACTTTGGGATATAGTCGGCCAGGCGACCAACGCGCCCGTCCATCAAGCGTTGGGTGGTCGTGTTCGGGACAGTATCCCGATCTACAACACCTGCGCGGATTGGCGATACGCCGTCCGGCAGGGTTCGACCGCGTTCGGATTGTCCTCGCCAACTGACCACGAAACCCCAGCAGGCAAGTACGACGATCTGCAAGGCTTTCTGAACGACGCCGGGAGCGTGGCTGAGAGCTTGCTGTCCGAAGGCGTCAAGGCCATGAAGATCTGGCCTTTTGACCAGTTCGTGCAAAAAACGAACGGCCAGCACATCTCCGCCGAGGATGTGAATAAGGGCATGGAGCCGTTCCGAAAGATCAGGGAGCGGGTTGGCAACCAGATTGAGATCATGGCGGAACTCCACGGAATGTGGAACATCCCGTCCACCGTGAAGATCGTGAACGCGCTTGAAGAGGTGGAGCCGTACTGGGTCGAGGACGTGACTTCTGCGGACAACGTGGAGGGGTTACGGCAGGTACAAGAACGGACCCATCTGACTGTCCTCGGCAACGAGACGCTGGCGACCGCGGAGGCTTACCGTCCGATGCTGTCGAGCGGTGCGATACGAATCTTGATGTTTGATACGACGTTTGTCGGCGGCTTCACAGAGGCCCGCAAGGTGATGTCGCTCGCCGAGGCTCACAAGGTCCCGGCGACGCCGCACGACTGCAACGGGCCGGTGAACCTGTTTGCCGGGATTCACATGTGCATGCACGCCCCGAACGCATTCATCCAGGAAACGACGCGAGCGTTCATCCACGAGGTGTACGGCCGTGTGGTGGACCGATTGCCGCGCATAGAGAACGGCATCGTGTTTGCGCCAGAAGACCCGGGTATTGGCACGGCGCTGCGGGAGGACTTCCTGGCTGATCCAGCGACGGTGATTACGACTGTCCAAGGGTAAGGAACCGCATGGCGGCAACGCCCTATTCCGCAAACTGTCATCCTGAATCAAGTTCAGGATGACAGTGGTACTAACCTGTTTTGCAAACCATCTGAATCAACCAGCGTAAAAGCAATACGGAGAACCTCATGAAAGTCCTTGTCACCGGCGCTACAGGCCTGATCGGCACTGCTGTCTGGACCCGGCTCGCCGACTCACCGGACCGGTACACGCTCAAGGGTTTTGACCTCGTCGGCGACCCCGGGCGCGACATCACCGAAGGTAACGTCGCCGACTTTGATTCCGTTCGAGCTGCTCTGGAGGGCCAGGACGCCGTAGTGCACCTCGGGGCCAACGGCGGGCCGGGCGACAAGTGGGATCAGCTCAGAGAGTCCAACCTGGTCGGTTCGTACAACATTTTTGAGTCGGCTCGAGAGGCCGGAGTTAAACGGGTGATCTTCGCCTCTACCGGGCAGGTGACGTGGAATTATGAGCAGGAAGACGATCTAGGCGAGGTGATCGGCGGGACGTACGAGGGCGAGTCAGATTCGTACGAGCGCGCAAAGCACACGTGGCCAATCCGCCCCTCAGGTCTGTACGCCGCAACCAAGGTCTGGGGCGAAGCGCTCGGCCGTTACTATTCAGACGTCCACGGGATCTCGGCGCTGTGTATTCGCTTTAGCTCGGTCAATCGCACAGACTCACCGCTGAGCCCGACCAGCAACATCAACCCGAACGATGTCGATATGCCCGGCAACAGGTCGTTCTCGCTCTGGACCAGCACCCGGGACGCAGCACAGCTCGTGCAGCGGTGCCTCGATGCTCCCGACGACTTGATGTACGACATCTTCTATTCTGGCTCGGACAATCAATGGGGTGTACGAGATATCGCTCACGCCTCAGAGGTCCTTGGCTACCAGCCAGAGGACCGAGCAGAAGATTTCAGGCCCAAGTACGAAGGCGGCTAACTCCAATGGGGTGGTTATTTGCCCAGTTATTGGCGTTTTGGTCACCATTCCGTGTTCGCCCTTGATCGGAAGCCGCGCCGCCCGGATTGGTCGGCTCAGACTGGTCCCGGACGCGACGATGGGCCACGTTGGAGTTAACGTGGCCCATCGTCTACGGGGTGGAAGCCCGGTCTCCCGGTAAGCGATTCCGGGAGTGCCCTCTCCGGGTTCGTTAAATTGCGGGCTGAGGCGTTCGTACTGGCTCCGAGTGGTGCTCATCGTCATCATCGTGCTCACCATCGTCTTCGAGTCGCTCCAGCAGCTGTTCCCGTAGGTGATCGAGTCGCTCGGTAAGCTTCTCGTGGAGCCGGGTTAGTTGATCATCGAGTCGTTCCGAGAGATCGCCTAACTTGTCGTCCAGACGCTCCTCAAGGCGATTGATCTGCTCAATGAGACGCTCCTCCGCACGGTTCAATTGTTCCGTCGTCTTCTCGTGCACCCTGTCAAATCGGTCGGTTCCACGTGCCCGTTCCAGCCTCGCATGCGCCTTCCCCTCGAAGCGCTGGAAGCGGGATTCAGCCTGGCCGACGTGCTTGTCGAAGTTCGACAGAGCGCGCCCTTCATGCTTTTCGAACTTCGCACGTGCCTTGCCCCGGGCATCGTGAAACCGACCGTGGGCTTTGTTGAGTTTGTCTTGAAGATGACGTTCGAGTTTCTGTAGCTGTTCAATCGAAAACGCCTCGCCTGAATCAGGCGTAACAGCGTTGGTTGTTGTCGGGGCGCTGCTTCCACTCGGACCAACCGCTACGACCGAAAACACGTACTCCAGGCCGTTGGTCAGGCCTTCAACAACGACATGACGCACCGGCGCGTCGACGATCAGTTCTCCCGAGTCTGGCGTTGAAGTAACCAGATAAGAGACACCATCACCGGGCTCTCCAACTCTCGGAGCGGCCCAAACAACACCGGCCTCCCCGTCACCGGCGACAGCGATAGCTATCTCCGGTCCAGCGGGGGCCTCGGGCTCAGGATCGGGCTCAGTCGGCACTGTTCCGGGTAGTGTCGTGGGGCTGGTACCCGGGGCCTCGTCGGCATGTGCAACCCAGGTTCCGCCGAATATCGATGCGAATATCGCTACCGCCGCAACCAGCATCACTCCAATGAATGATCGGCCGGTTCGACCTGTTCCGGGTCGGACAGAAAGTAGATTCGTAGTCAACGCAGCCTCCGAATTCAGCGTGCAGACGCTCGACACGTCGTCCGTCACTTGTTTGCTGAATTCGATAATGCGCGGCGTCCCGTTACGGGCGAGTTACGGCGCCCTTAAAAAGTCGTCACCAATTCGCGGCGCCAGGGGTCAGTCGCCGTTGAGGAATTCGACCAAGAACGCGTTAGCCAGTTCAGGCTGATCCCAGAAACAGACGTGTCCCGCGTCCGGGATAACTTCGAGAATTGCTTGTGGAATCAACCGGGCCGCCCTTTCACCATGGCTGACCGGAAATATCTGGTCATCGTCACCCCACATCACGAGCGTCGACGCGGTGACCTGCCTTAGATCGCGGACCGAGAATCGTTTTCGCTGTCCCAGCCACGAGGTGAATCGCTTCATCCCGTCCTTCATCGCATCAGAGCGCCCGGGTCGAACCCGCACAGCGTACGAGTACCCGGTATAGGCGTCCCTGTCTGGCCTCTCGGGATTGCGGACTTCCCATTTTTCGAACACACGGTCGCGTATAAAGCGGGAGGGTTTGAACAGGACTGTCCCGAGCCAGGGGGCATGAACGAGCCGCCACGCAAATGGAATCCCGCGCCCGAAGCCCGCTGAATCGACGAGAACGAGCTTCCGGACTCGTTCGGGGTGATCGATCGCAGCGGTGAGCACGAGCGCCCCGCCAAACGACAGACCCGCGAAATCAACCTGATCGATCCCCATTTCATCGAGAAATCGGACCAGAAAACGAGCGCCAAACGCAGTCGGATGCTCTTTAAGCTCCGCCAGGTCGGACAGGCCAAACATCGGCCCGTCTAGAGCGATAACCCGTCGCTTCTCCTGGAGTGCCGCAATCTGCGCGTACCAGTTGCCTGAACCGGGACCTGCGCCGTGCATGAGCACAATTGGCGGTAGTTCGGTATCTCGTGGACCGTAGTCCAGATAGTGGACCCTGTATCCATCCACCTCGATAAACCCGCCCGAGTACTCCAGGCCAGCGCGGGCCAACAGGGCCTCGAGCGCGTCATACACCACTTCCCCTCCGGGAATGGACCGGGCGATTACCTTAGTTACCTCAGTTTTCGCTTCGTCCGGCATCTGTCGACCTTGGTGCTTCCTGCGCGATGGGTCTACAACACTAGAATATCCAACCAATGCGCGCACACCACGAATCTCACATAGACGACACGCAGGATCCAATCGAACCACCAACGCTGACCGAACGGTCACGCGATCTGATTGAGTGGCCGAAGCTATTGGACCTGCTGGCCGGTCGCGCCCAGATGTTCAGGGCCCGTGAGCTTGCACTTGAGATCGAGCCGTCTAAGGACGAAACCGAGATCGAACGGCTTCAAGATGAGACGGCAGAGGCCCGCCGCGTACTGGACGAGTCTGGAGACATCGGCCTCGGCGGGTTGATCGACCCGCGGCCCTACATCGAAAGGGCTGAACTTGGCGGCATGCTCATCGGTGAAGAGTTGCGCCGCATCGGGCAGGTCATGCGCTCTTTGTGGGAAGCCCGTGAAGCGGCACACGCGCTTGGCCGGGGGACTCCGATCATCGGCACCATCGCGGCCCTGATCCCCGACCTGCGCTGGCTCGATGAGCGCATCGGCGAGGCGATCGACGACCGTGGCAACATCCGTGACTCTGCCACACCTAACCTTGGCCGATTGCGCTCAGGTGTCGGCGAAAAGTACCGCAAACTAGCCAATCACCTTGAACGCTTAATTGCCAAACCCTCTGTTCGAAGCGCCATCCAGGCACCGGTGATAGCGACCCGAGGCGACCGGCTGGTGGTTGAGGTCCGTTCAGGTCAGCGATCTGCCGTGCCTGGAATCGTGCACGACGTATCGAACACGGGCCAAACGCTGTTCGTGGAGCCTTTCGACGCGGTAGATCTTTGTAACGGCTGGCGTGAAGCCGCGGCCGAGGTGATACGCGAAGAGGAAAAGGTGCTCAGGCGGCTCTCGGGCCAGATATCCGACCGGGCAGGTGACTGCATGATGGCTATCGAGGCTGCGGGAAGGCTTGATCTAATCTTCACCCGTGCCCGTCTCGCCCACTTGATGCGGGCGGCGAGGGCGCGAACTCTTCCCGCCGGTGACGACACAGCACTGAACCTGGTCAACGTACGGCACCCACTGCTCGGCGAGGCCGCTGTGCCTATCAATCTGTCTGCGGGACCCGGATTCCGGGCGCTGGTGATTACCGGGCCGAACACCGGCGGCAAGACCGTCGCCCTCAAGACCGCCGGTCTCGCCGTACTGATGCATCAGTGCGGCATGCAGGTGGCGGGTGACCCGTTAACCGAGATTTCGGTATTTGACGGCGTATACGTGGATATCGGCGATGCGCAGAGTATTGAACGCTCCGTATCCACGTTCTCGTCCCATCTCGGCGCTGTGGTTGACGTTCTTGAGGAGGCCGACGACCAGTCGCTGGTACTACTAGATGAGCTGGGGACCGGCACCGACCCCGAAGAGGGTTCTGCGCTCGCCCGAGCGATCCTAGATCACCTGGTCGAGAACCGTGTGCCGACTATCGTCACGACACACCACAGGGCGGTCGCAGAGCACGCCGGTGAGTCGCCCGGCATGCGCAATGCAGCTGTCGAGCTAAACCCGGACACGATGATGCCAAGCTATCGAGTATCTATGGGCACACCCGGGCGGAGCTACGCAATGGCCGTTGCGGAACGACTTGGCCTCCCGGAAGTGGTGCTGGAACGGGCGCGTGATCTGCTATCGCCAGAACATTCGGCCACCGAAGCGCTACTGGTGCAGTTACAGAGAGAGCGAACGACCATCGAGGCTCAGTTGGAAGCTGCGGAAGCCAACGCATCAGAGGCTGAATCGGCACGGATGGATCTAGAACGACGGGTTCGGGCTATTACAGAGGCGCAGGACGACCTGGTTGAAGAGACCCGCCGAGAGCTTCAACAGGAGGCCGAGGATGTGCGCACGAGCTTGCGGCAGATTCAGCGACAGGCCAGCCAGGAACGCGATATGTCGGTGGTGCGAAAGGAACAGGAACGAGTCAGGCGATCTCTAGCGCGCGCCGATCGATTTAAAGTCACGCGTCCCGCTGAGAGCGAAAAGATCGAACCAGAAGCGGCACCGCCGCCACCGCGGGAGGTCGGTCCCGGTGATCTCGTAGAGGTCAGGGGGCTTGGCGCACAGGCGACCGTTACCGAGGTCAACACAGATGGCTCCGCTAACCTCATCCTCGGCAATGCGCGGGTGACATTAAACGTGGCGCAGCTAAAGGTCATCACGCCGGTCGAGCAGGTCAAAAAATCAGACGAGTCCCGGATCACGACGTCTACCCCGATGATCGACGCGCCTACCCGTGAACTGGACATCCGCGGTATTCGGGCGGCCGAGGTGTACGAGCAGGTGGTGGCGTTCCTGGACGAGGCTGCGCTGCTGGGACTAACGAGCGTCCGGGTCATCCACGGCAAGGGAACCGGCGCTCTTCGGGATGCCACCCGTGAGGCACTGAGGCGACATCCAGCGGTCGGCGCGTTTGAACGATCAGAACAGGCCATGGGCGGCGACGGATCGACAGAAATCGACCTGCTTTAGGCGGACCGCGTCCTTTTGAGTCTGTCGTAGCTGACACGATGCAGGATCACCCCGGAGAATGATGCTCCGATAGACGAGAATACCTCGCCAGGGAGACGTATTCAGGCAGGCGTCGCTGGAATCTATTGGTATGACTTCTTACACCCACAACCCATTCACCACGTCGTACCCATCCAGTCGCGGTCCGATCGGCCATGTCCTCAAACCAGTAATTGACTATCGGACCTACCTGCGGGCCGGTCACATGCTCTTGATGTTCCCGCTGGGAATCGGGTACCTCGTGTTTCTTACCGTCACCCTGGCAGTTGGTGGCTCACTGATCTGGACGCTGATCGGGCCGGTGATATTACTTGCGGCGCTATTTATATCCCGTTGGATCGGCGATCTCGAAGCGATCACGGCCGGGTACATAAACGAGACACCGATCAGACGCCCGCCATCAAGGCTTGAAGGCGTCAGCAACTTTCGCTCGCAGGTAAAAGTCAGACTTGTCGACCCTACGACATGGACCGGGCTGGTCTACCTCGGATTGCAGTTCCCGATTGGCATCGCCGCATTCGTAACTCTCGTAGTTATGTACGCAGTGACCGGAGCGATGGTGGTCGCTCCGTTGATAGCTGCCGGTACAGATGGGCCTGTATTTGATCTTGGGGGACTGGGCATTGTCCTGGAAACGCCGAAGGAGGCCCTTTTACTCACCCCGGTCGGTCTTGTTGGACTGGTCGTCGCTTCCCACGTGGTCCTGGTTTTCTCGTCCATACATGGCTGGTGGGCCAGGTTGATGCTCGGGTCTCGCTCAATGCGAAGCTCAAGTAGACCCGTGCCCCCACAGACCGATGGGGACAATCCTTCCAAAATCGAAACTCGTCGGGAGCCTGATGTAGTTGCGCCCGCGTCGGGTGGGCAGACAAGTTTGGGTCCGGAATTATCGGTGGGAGAGGTGGTTGAGCCTGTTGATCAAACGGCCAACACCGCCTCAACCCCGGAGGTTCTCCCATTCGCTTCAGTGCCCCGAGAGCTTGGCTCGGAGAACGCAGAGGCGTTAGCCGAGTTAACGGCTCGGGAACAAGAAGTGTTCATGCTGATGGCGCACGGCGACACGAACGCCGACATCGCCGAGGAACTCTTCATCAGTGAGGGCACGGTGAAGACCCACGTGAAGCGAGTTCTATCTAAGCTTGAGATGCGAGATAGGACTCAGGTTGTGGTTTTCGCCTACGAGCAGCGGCTGGTGATCCCTTCATCCGGTGGGTCCGGCTCCTACCGTGGAGAAAGCACTCTCCTTATCGTCAACGACCGTTAATCCCGGCCGCTACGCAATCTCGTCCACGATTACAGTCGGAGTGGTTAAGGTCTTGTGGACCGGGCATCTGGTTGCTATGTAGGCGAGCCGTTCTCGTTGATCATTGTCGAGTGGCCCTTCAAAACGGATCTTCCGTTCGATCACGTCAACAAGCCCGGACACGTCTTCAGATTGTTCAAGGTCGTCTGCGTGAACCCGGTCGTGCGATAGCTCGATCTGAATTTGCTCCAGCGGCCATCCCTTGCGCCCTGCGTACATAAAGACGGTGATGGACGTACACGCGCCAAGGGCCGAGAGCAGGAAGTCGTACGGGTTCGGGCCGAGATCTGTTCCTATCGGCTCTGGTTCGTCCGCAACTATCGTGTGTCTGCCGTTCGTTATCCGGGTTTCGTACTTGCTATCGGATGTTCCAGTGACCGTGATGGTCGACATGGTTGCCCCCTTTTAGTGAATTCGACACGATATTCGATGCCGGGTCGCCGATGTGGGTACGCGTGCGCCAACCTGAGACCGGCGTCTCGTGATAAGTTTCCGGACCAATCGTCGCTCATTAAGACTCATCCGGAGCTGCCCCCGCATGACCCAGGCATCGACCCCAGAAGAACAGGTGGAACAGACTGTGATCGCCCCCGAGATCGTTGCGGATGGCCAAACGTCGCCGATGTCTTGATCGTCGGCGCCGGTGCCTCGGGTGCGGCGGTCGCCTGGCGACTCGCTCAGGCGGGTTTCTCCGTCGTATGTCTCGAACAGGGACGCTGGATCAACCCGTCGCTCTACCCGACTGACGATAAGAACTGGGAGATCCTGGGGCGGCATGAGTGGAACTGGGATCCGAACAAACGTGGAAACCCCGAGGACTACCCGGTGAACGACGCCGAGTCGGACATCTCTCCGCTGATGTTCGCCGCCGTTGGCGGTAGCACCATCCATTGGACAGCGCACACGCCGCGATTTCACCCGTCTGATTTCCGGGTGAAATCGCTGGACGGCGTTGCAGACGACTGGCCGATTACTTACGACGACCTCGACACCTACTACGACATGAACGACATGATGATGGGGTGTTCCGGGATCAACGGAGATCCGGCGGTTCCACCTCGCTCGCCACGGCCCATGCCTCCGATTCCTCTGGGCAAGGACGGAGCACATATGGCCGCGGCATTTGAACGGCTCGGCTGGCACTGGTGGCCTTCCGACAACTACATGAACTCGATGCCCTACAAGGGCCGTGACGCCTGCAACTACTGTGGGCGGGTTGGGTTCGGCTGCACGCGGAAGGCCAAGTCCAGCACCGACGTAAATTACTGGCCGGAAGCGGTACGCCTCGGAGCGGTGGTTAAGACGCACGCCCGTGTGTCCGAGATCACGGTGGGCGCAAACGGACGTGCCACTGGTGCGAACTATTTCGACCGGGCCGGGAACGCGAAGCACCAGGCAGCCCGGAGTGTCGTGATGGCCGGAAACGGTATTGGCACACCGCGCTTGTTGTTGATGTCGAAATCTGACGCCCACCCGGACGGGCTACTCAACTCCAGCGGGTTGGTCGGCAAGAACCTGATGTTCCATCCGTACTCGATCACGACCGGTCTCATCCCGGATCTTTCAGAAACCTGGCAGGGACCGATGGGCAACATCCTGATGTCGCAAGAGTTTTACGAAACAGACCCGAAACGTGACTTCGTGCGTGGCTACGCCTACCAGATGAACCGCGGAACCGGGCCCCTCGGGACTGCGCTGGGTGGGGCACACGAGCCGGTGACCTGGGGTGCCGGGCACCACGAAGATTTTTCCGAGCGGTTCGGGCATAACGTCGTTCTTGCGGGAATCGGTGAAGACCTGCCTGAAGAACACAACACCGTGACGCTGGACGACAGACTGACGGACAGCAACGGTCTACCTGCTCCAAAAATCAACTACACATTGAGCGAGAACTCACGCCGGCTGATGGACCACTCGGTCAAATCAGCGACGACGGTACTCCGGGAAGCGGGAGCAACCAGAGTCATGGCAAACCCGCTGCTACGGAGCGGCGGGTGGCATCTGATGGGCACGGCGCGAATGGGCGACGACCCCGAACGGTCTGTAGTCGACCAATGGTGCCAGTCCCACGATGCGGACAACGTATTCGTCGTTGATGGCAGCGTGTTCGTGACCGCAGGAGCCGTGAACCCAACGCCGACCCTTCAGGCAATCGCTCTCAGGGCGGCGGACTACATCGTGCATGAACGTGATGACCTGAAGGGTTAACCGAACCCCGGGCCTTCCTAAATCTATAAATTCCGATTCACCTCAGGAAATGTAAATGCCAACCAGTGACAGGCAGCTCACGGACGTCGACCGCGTGGTCATGAAGCGGATTCTGGACCTGATCATCCCGGCGGTAGACGATCTGCCGGGAGCGGGCGGTCTTGGCCTTGCCGAACGCGTAGAACGAGGGTCTATGCGATACGGCCGGCTACGGTCCGGGATGTTGTCGATACTCGACGCCATGACTCTGGACATAGCGTCCCGGGTAGAAGGAGGGTTTGCCGCCCTCGACGAGGAACGTCAAATTGCTTCCGTAAAAACCGTGGAAGCTGACCTCCCGGTCCAGTTTTCGGAATTCGTTGAGCTGGTCTACGAGACCTACTACACAGACAGCCGTGTTCACGAACGTATCGGTTGGGTGGGTCGCCCTCCACAACCGGAAGGTTTCGACATCGGCTCATGGGATCCGTCGATCCTTGAAAACGCTCGGAAGCGCGAGCCGTTCTGGCGGAAGGTGGAATAAGCCGTAATCAACCGGTGCGCAGACGCCGCGCTTCGTTTATCTTGTGCGCATACCGAGTGAACCACGACTGAACGACTCGCCCGATTGGTAACCATCGACTAGATTCTTCATCAGACTCGAACTCTCTAGACAAATCTGAAAGGGACACCTCGCAATGGACGCAGTTCAACTTAAAGAGACGCTAAAAGGCGGCGGACACGTGTTCGGCTGCATGATCTCTTCAATGCAGGGGATCAGGTTCTCCGGTGCACTGGCCGGTAGCACCCTCGACTTTGCGATCATCGACTCCGAGCACGGTTCCCGTGATCGTGCAGAGATTCAGTTGCTTTGCATGGTCCTCCGACAGGCCGGAGTCACCCCAATTGTCCGTGTTCCGATCCCAAAATCAGAGTGGGTCGCAATGGCGCTAGACGCAGGAGCGGCGGGCGTTCTCGTCCCCTACTGCGAAACGGTTGAAGAGGTCCAGGCCGTGGTCGCCACAGCCAAGTGGCACCCGCTCAAGGGCGAGTACCTGATCCGGGCGGTGACCGATGGCGTTCTCCCGAGCGACAAATCGAAGGAATACCTGGAAAACCGTCACAAGGAATCGATCGTCATCATCGGCATCGAATCGGTACCGGGCCACAACAACCTGGACAAGATTCTAGAAGTTGAAGGCATCGACGGCATCTTCATCGGCCCGAACGACATGTCCACGTCCCTCGGCATCCCGGACGACTACTCGAACGATAAGTACACCGACGTGCTGAAGGACATCATCGCCAAGTCCTCCGCGAAAGACATCCCCGTGATGATCCACCAGCAGACCATCGAAACCTCCGCCACCGCTATCAACCTCGGTGCGCGGTTCATCATGCACTCGTCTGACGCCCGGTTGATGCAGACCGCCATGCAGGACCACATGAACCAGTTACGAGAAATCGCCGGCGCTACCTCCGCCGACGGTGGCGACCACGTGGACGTCGCTTAGTTAGTTCTCAACCCTTGAGGATCACGCGATAACGCAGCAGGAGGGACAAATATGGCCTGGAAACGAGTAGTGCTCGAAATCGGCATGGGCACGGACATCAGGGGACGGGACTGCACGAAGGCGGCCGTCAGGGCGTTGAGAGACGCCCTCTGGCACAACTCGCTAAGTGCGGCCAACGCGCTCGGGTTGGATGTCGATTCGATGCGGGTCGAGGTGACGATCGGAGTTCCACGTCCGGATGAAGTGGACAAGGATGCCATCCTGGCCGTCCTGCCACACGGCACCGGTACGGTGAACGTCGTAGAGGGCGGACTTGAGATCCTCAACGATGAAGGCACGGACGGAACCCTGATTGCTAGCGCAGGTGCAGTTGTGCGCCTGGATCTCCCGTAGGAGGAATCCCATGCCACAGAAACGCGTGATCCTCGAAATGGGGACCGGAAACGACCTGCACGGCGGCGACTACACGAAGGCAGCGACGCGAGCCGTGTTCGACGCACTCCATCACAGCTCGCTCGGGATAGCCCGTGCGATCGACGTCGATATCGAATCGATGGAAGTTACGGTCACTATCGGCGTTCAGCAGCCCGACAAGGTGGACACAGATGCCGTCAAAGAGACGCTGCCGCACGGACAGGTCACTGTCAAAGCGGTAAAAGGCGGCGTCGATATACCGGATGAGGCCGGCGGAGACTTCGCAATAATCGCCAACGCAGCGATAGCCGTGACCCTGGACCTGCCATAAGCAGATCGCCGTCGGAGCCACGTAGGCCCTGACTCCATGGGAGGTACGCCATGACCAGTGCAACGCCGATGAGGGCATCGCTCCAGCCGTACTCGGTACACCCGGTACAGCAATACATCATCGATGCCGCCAATAATTGGCCATCGAAGGTCGCTGTGATCGATGGAGAGCGTCGATATACCTTCGGAGAGCTGCATGCCCACAGCGACCGGTTGGCGTCGGCGCTTGCGGCTATGGGGGTGGTCAAGGGCGACCGCGTGGGCCTGCTCGCACCCAACTGCGCCGAGTTCGAGATCGGTTTCTTTGGCGTTCTCAAGGCCGGAGCCACAGTCACAACCATCAACTCGGGCTACCGGGAACGAGAGATTGCAAACCAGCTGAACAACAGTCGCGCTTCGATCCTCATCGTGCACGAATCCCTGATGGAAATGGCTGAGGCGGCGAAGCCTCTTCTCAACGCACAGCCAGAGATCATCGTTATCCGACCCGATGGATCAGACGCTTCATCGTTCTGGGGGCGGATAGCCGCTGGTCCTGCTGAAGCACCGGAGATCGAGATAGATCCGATGAAGGATCTTGCAGTTCTCCCGTATTCGAGCGGTACAACGGGTCTCTCCAAGGGCGTGATGCTGACGCATCACAACCTGACCTCAAACGTGGAGCAGTTCATCAAGAGACCCGGTGAGTTCGCCGAACCAAGGCCAGATGACGTGGTGCTCGTCCACCTGCCACTTTTCCACATCTACGGCATGAACGTTCTGATGAACCCCTGCATCGCCATCGGCAATACGCAGGTGATGATGGGACGCTTCGATATGGATCTGCTGCTGGGACTGCTTGAGCAGCACAGCGTATCCGTGCTCTACACAGCGCCGCCGGTTCTGGTGGGGCTGGCGCAATACCCGGGCGTGAAGGATCACGACCTGTCGGCATTGCGCTGCATGATGATCGGTGCCGCACCCCTTTCCGCTGAGTTACAAACACGCGTACATGAGGTGATGGGAGTTCCGGCGATACAGGGCTACGGAATGACCGAGACTTCACCGGTCACAAACCTGGATTATGTGGATCCTTCTCGCGGGCAGCCGGGTTCGGTTGGGCCGGCGACGGCAGACACGGAGCAGAAGATTGTTGACCTGGACGAAGGGACCGAAGAACTGCCCATCGGTGAAGAGGGCGAGCTTCTCATGCGGGGCCCCCAGGTGATGCAGGGCTACTTCGATGATCCGATATCCACCGCCGAGACACTCACAGAAGACGGCTGGCTACACACGGGTGACATCGCCCGAATGGATGACAACGGCGTCGTGTGGATCGTTGATCGCAAAAAAGAACTCATCAAGTACAGCGGCTTCCAGGTACCGCCCGCCGAGCTTGAAGGGTTGCTGCTGGAGCATGACGGCGTGGCCGATTGCGCCGTCATCGCCAAACCGGACGAACGCGCCGGCGAAATTCCAAAGGCTTTTATCGTCCGGGCGGCAGGATCGTCGGTCGAGGGCGACGAGTTGATGAGCTTCATCGCCGAGCGCGTTGCGACGTTCAAGCAGGTGCGCGAGGTGGAGTTCATCGACGCAATACCGAAAAACCCGTCGGGGAAGATCCTGCGACGGGTTCTCGTTGAACAGGAACGCGCTAAGGGCTAGTTAGCCGAGCGTGAAGACCTTGAAGGCCTCTGCATAGCGCATACCGACCTTTGCGCCGGTTCGCATACGCCACTCGCGCATCCGTCCGTCGACTTCCGGGTACTGTACCTGGCTCTCGTGCGATTCGAGTGCGGCCACTGCCTTTTGCATGTCCACTTCTTCGAGCTCGTTAAAGAAGTCGCCTCGGTCTGGACCGAGCATTACCCACACCTCACGAACTTTGTGAGGCTCAAATCCCTCTTCCAGGAGGTCCGGGTAGGTCAAGCGATCACGCGCCGTCGGGTATACGGCTGACAGCGCAGCTTCGCCGGCGGCCTGGTGATCCGGGTGGCCGACGTATCCGGCGACCTCGAGGCTGCGTGTCGGGTTCTGGCAGATCAGGATGTCTGGCTTGTGGCGACGGATCTCTCGGGCGATAGCTTTGCGGACGGCCAACGTCGGCTCAAGTTCAGAGTCAGGGAACCCCAGGAACTCGACCGTCTTCAGGCCAAGAACCTTCCCGGCATCTATCTGTTCCTGTTTGCGTACCGCAGCGAGCGATTCCTGCGAGTCTTTAGGATCGTCACTGCCCTTGCTGCCGTCCGTGCACAGCACGTAGACGACTTCAATCCCCTCACGGACCAGCTTGGCCACGGAACCTGAGCAGCCGTATTCGGCATCGTCCGCGTGCGCCACGACAACCATCGCGCGTTTGTATGCGGGATCTGGATCAATCGCCCTCGGCATATGGTCGGGTCCTCCCTGCAACGGAAGCTACGTGGCGCGTTCCGTTGATAATTGCTGAGTTACAGGCTGGCGCGACAAACCGCGTACCAAGAAATATGCTGAAGAATCTTACATCCGACAGTTCCCTGAATGGCCAATTGGGATTGGCGGGTTGGGAATGACGGATCGGGAATGGCGGAATAGGGCGCCCGAATGTCTAAGGCCAGAGCACCGGATCGCCATCGTCCCGCGTCTCGTGACGGAGCTTGCTCCAAACGGTAGCGCCACCTTCACCCACAACAGTGAAGTGGAAGTCTTCGTTAAACAGCGCCGTATGGCGATCGACCCCGAGGTATGTGAAGCGGCCAAACCTGCGCCAGCGTCGCAACTTCAGGTTGAACGATGAGGCGTTTTGCCAGTCCGGGACGATCACGGACCCGGGGAGGATGTTGAAGGCCGGGCCCCAGCGCAGGGCGGACCCAGGTGCGTGTTCTCCAAACACCGACGATGCGGCACCGGACCCTGCGACCACCCCATTCAATTCGATCACATTTCCGATAGCTGTCCATGCGTGCGTGAACTGGAGCGTGTCGTACAAATACCTGGCGTCACCGTCGGTCAAATAGACCACGTTGGCGTCCTCGATGCGGTCCTTCAGATCTTCATCCATGGCTGAATCTCTGTCTAAGACCGGAATCGCCTCAGCCTCAGCACCCATCTCCCGGAAGTACGCTGCACCCGCTTCGGCCAGTTTCATCGCTGCGTCCGGGTTCGCACCGGCGGCGGTGGGCAGAATGGCAATCCGGGCGGGACCGATCACCTTGTCCAGCAGGATGCGATCCACATACTTCATCTCGGGTTCAAACTCTCCGCCACCCACAAGGATCAGGATGCCGTTCATCAGGAATGACCTTCGTTATTTGCTGAGAGTTCAGAAAGGAATTCGACTACCGGCGGTCCGGCGAGATCGCTCCGATCGAACGCCCCGGTATGGTCTACGGCCGGGCAGCATACGTAATTCACGTTTGGTATAGCTGCGGCGTCTTCCTCGACCCAGGGTTGCATCCGGTCCTGTTCGCCCACGAACATCAGCGTAGGCATATCCAACATCGGGAGATCGTCCGCCACACCGGGCCAATCCAGGAGTCCTTCGTCGGAAAGAGCCAGCGCCTCTGGATCCGGGTCCGGGAGATCTTTCGAAAGGTCCAGCGCACGTCGAAGCGCACGGACCGTTCCTTTTCTCAGGGTCGCCGTACGGCGGACCATGCTGTCAGCCGTAAGCGCAGTGGCCCGTGCGTGCATCCCGCCGACTATCAGTCCACGAAGGCGCTCAGGCTTTCGAAAGGCCATGCCAAGGGCTACACGGCCTCCTAAAGAAAACCCGAGCATGTCAAATCGATCCGCTCCGTCAGCCTCAGCAACCGCCACCACGTCCGCCATGCGTTCTTCCATCCGGTACGCCTCTATGTCGTGCGGCGTGTCGCTCCTGCCGTGGCCCAGGATGTCGAAGGAGATCACGCGGGCGTGCCGTGAAAGCAGATCCATCCAACCAGAATCGACCCAGCTCTGCGCTGACTGAGCAAAGCCGTGGTGGATGAGCAACGGGAAGCCGTCGCCTGCGACCTCGTAGTACAGACGGCGACCTGACGACGTGACGTAAGGCATATCGAAAGGTTAATTGACCTTTGGGTCTGGCGGGTTAATCAGGCCGACGGAAGATGCTGTCGTCGACGGGCCCGGAAATTGCCGGTTGGGCCGGTTCTTCTGGAGCCTCTGCCGATTCAGGAGTCATCGCTGGTTCTCCGGGCGACTCGGTCGCTCCGCTCTCCAGCAGCACGCCGTCACCAATCTCGTGAACCTCTTCCGCCATATCAAGCAGCGTCTGGTCATGTGTAGTCGTGACGATCGCCATCTCTTCCGCACCTGCCATCTGGCTGAACAACCCGAAGATCGACTCGGCGTTCGTGGAGTCCAGTTCGCCAGTAGGTTCGTCAGCGAGGATCACCGACGGCCTCATCGCCACCGCCCGTGCGATCGCTACGCGCTGCTGTTCACCACCAGACAGTTCAAACGGGCGATGTTTTGCACGTGGCAGTAACCCGACAAGATCAAGAACTTCCTCGGCCCGCTCGTTTCGAATGCGCGCGCCGACCCCGGCGATACGCAGAGGAAGTTCCACGTTTTCGAACGCAGAGAGTAATGGGAGCAGACCGAACGACTGGAACACGATGCCGATTCGGTGACGACGAAGCTCCGTCATCTCCTTCTCGCCCATGTCCGAAACGTCTCGGCCCTCGAACGTGATCTGCCCGGTGGTGGGCGTATCCAACCCTGCCAGCAGGTTAAGCAGAGTTGTCTTACCAGAGCCAGAACGGCCGACGATAGCGACGAACTTTCCACGGTTAATCGTCAGGCTGATGTCACGGACCGCGTGAACTTCTTCGCCCTCAAGGTGAAAGGTCCGGCTTACGTGGTCCGCTACAAGAAGAGGCTGCGCTGCGTCGTTCTCGGTCATCGAGTCTCGCCTTCCTCATCATCTGCGTTGGATGGGCGAATTCTTACGCGCTCGTCCTCCACATCGGCCTGCACGAGACGTTGGATGTTCAAGCTATCGAGCATTTCACGAGGTATCTGTACCCGGCCAGAGGAGTCGACTAGCAAGAACTCTTCGACATCCTGTCTTCCGCCGCCGATCTGCCTATCAAAGCTGACCCGGCCACGAATCTCACTGCTCGTTTTACCATCCCGGATGGCGACCGCTCGTCCGACAGACTGCGAGACAGCCGGGTCATGGGTCACGACAACTATCGTCGTACCCAGCTCACGATTGACTGTCGCCATCATGTCCAGGATTTCCTGACCGGTCTCTGTGTCCAGTTCTCCGGTCGGCTCGTCCGCAAGAAGCAACGAAGGTCGATTACCCAACGCCACAGCTATGGCCACACGCTGCTGCTCACCGCCAGATAGTTGGGCGGGCTTATGGGACAGCCTGTCACCGAGGCCCACCAGGTTCAGCAGCTCTATCGCCCGATCACGGCGTTCTCGGCCACCCGCCCCGGCGAGCAGCATGGGTAATTCCACGTTCTCCTGCGCGTTCAGGTACGGGAACAGGTTCCGGGACGTCTGTTGCCACACGAAACCCACTTCACGTCGTCTGTATTCCACGATCTGTTTGGAGCTCATGTTTAGCAGATCGTAGTCACCAACCTGAACGAGTCCCGCAGAGGGAGCGTCGTATCCGGCGAGGATGTTCAGAAGCGTGGATTTACCGCTGCCAGATGCTCCGATGATGGCCATGACCTCGCCACGCGCTACCTCAAGCTCAAGCCCGCGCAACGCTACAACCTCAAGGTCAGCGACCTTGTAGATCTTGAACACGTCCCTGCAGGAAATATATGAGGATTCAGAGTTCATTGAGCGATCATCTTTCGCCGAGCCGGAGCACGGACTGGATGGACATACGGTAAACGCTGTAAAGGATCACGGCCACCACGATCAGGATCACGGCCCCGAGCATGGCGAATGTGATTCCAAGGGATGGCCAGTCAATTTCGACAAGTATCGGCGGGACTACCCGGACGCCTTCACCCGAGTTACTCAGGAAGGGCAACATAGTTCCGCCGAGCCTGGTTCCCATGAAGATACCGATGCCGATAGCAACGCCGAGGACCAGCACCTGTTCTAGCACGACAAGCGAGAGAAGCTGGCGCATCGACAACCCAATGGTTCTAAGAAGCGCGAATTCGCCCTTCCGTGCGTCGAAAGATACCTGGGAGTGGACGAGGAATCCGACCGCGCTCACGAGTAGGACGGTCGCATAAGCCAGCGCCAGCAGGACGGACCAGCCGGCGCGAACAAGTGGATCCGATGAGATTTCGCCGAGGGTCGAGTCTCGATCTGAGATTCCTGAATAGGAATACGGCAAGAGATCGATTTGTGCGACAACCTGATCAGCGACCGTCGCCGTGTCACTCCCCTTGGCGGAAATCCAGAGCTCGTTGTACTGGATGCTGCTCCTGAAAGCCCCGAACCTGTTGGTAGCCGCGAGAACGGCGTCGATATCCGCGACTATGAACGGGTTCTGGTTGGGATCGACAGTCGGCATGAAATCGATCACGTCGACTATCTCCATAGTCAGGCTCTCGGACTCCAACATGCCGCCCATCACATCACCAACGGAGCGACCGGAACGCTCCATGAATTCGGTACTGGCCAACACGGGAACTGGTGGTGATTCAAGTCCGGCAAAGAGCATAAATCCGGCGTTAGACTCGAACTCACCCCAGCTGAGCCTCACAGCCCCCTGTATCGGGCGATCTTCGTCGTCAAATGCCGGTAGCAGAGGCGTGCCGCTCCATCTATTCCGGGCATCGGCATCGTCGAAGGACTCGATAACCGTCACAGTGCCATCTGACGCCACAGCGCTGATCTCATCTATCAGTATTGTCCCGGCCGGCACCGGACCTTCCCCGGAGAGGAATGAACTGAGTCCGCTGAATCGAAATGCGAGCAGGTTCAATCCAGCAGATTCGTTCGAAGCAGAAAACGATACCCTGCCAGCAGATCCGCCGATGGTGCACCAGTCGGGCTGCAAAGGTTCACCAGATAAATCAGAGTGGCCCGGGGCCGGACAACTAAAGCCACGGACGTTCGCCGGACTGGGTTCGAGCGTACCGACCGGGCTGGCGGAATATCTGCCGTTTTCGTCCCGGTACGAAGCGATCACGCTAATCCCGGGTGTCGGCTGACTCGGCCGGATGCGCATGGACAAGAACCGGGTGCCGTCTGGTAGTGAGATGCCTGGCTGAGTTTCAACGCGTATGGAGTCGAGTTTCTCCTGCAATCCATCCGAGCTCATATCGGATCTGGACCACGCCACGTCCGCAAAGTTATCCGGGTCAACGCCAACCATCCGGTAGCCGTCGCTCCCGAAGGCTCGGTTTACGGCTCCATCGCGCTGCATGACTCGGGACACGACGTGTACGGCATCGAGTCGGTCGATATTGCCGATGATGTCCGCACCTGGTTGCCGTGGTCTCGGTGCCACATTCGTGACGCGCACGTCAGCACCAGTTGCATAGAGAGCCTGGTCATTGGCGCTGCGGTCCAACGTTGCGCCAAAGTTGGCGGAGAACACGCCGAGCCCGGCCGTCAGAATAAAAAGCAGGGACAACCGTGAGTAGTGCGCCGGGTTTCGAGCCATCGTCCACAGTCCGAGGACCATGGTTGGCGATACGAGTCGATAGAACATCCGGCTGGAGAACAGTCTTGCCAGCACTTCCATCATCAACGGGAACAGTCGCAACATGACCAGACCGGCGACGACGAGGAACAATGCGGGGAAGGCCAGTGTCACCTGGTCGACGGTCTTTTCACCTGCCAGGTTTTCGGCGGCAACTGAGCCCCGGGACTGAAGTTGCGCCAGTAGGATGACGCCCACACCGAGCGCCGCTACGTCCAGGTAGTAGCGCTGGAACGCCGGTGGACCGGTCGAACGCCCGGTACGGCTGCGATGCGTCAGCAGGCCAACGCGTGACGCCTTGAATGCCGGGTAGAAGAGCGCAAGGAAACTGAACACACCGCCCAATGCCGCTAGCTGATACGCCGCCCAGCTCAATCGGACCGGCAGAGCCTGCCCTCCGTTTAGATCATTGAACCAGGGCATGACACCGGCGTACTTGACGGCAAGAGCGGCGATCGGCGGCCCGAGGGCGACCGCGACCAGCGAAAGCACACCCGCCTCGATTGCGAATACCGCAACGATCTGGGTACTGCTCGATCCACGGGTCCGTAAAAGAGATATCTCTTCTCGCTGCGCGTCTACCAGCAAGCTGGCGAGCGTAACTGCGTAGTACAGCACCACCAGCACCACAAGGATCATTACGATGATCATCGGCAGGCGGTTGAAGAAAAGCCGGGTTTCGAAGTCCGCCAATGTCGAGTCCAGCCCGGTTATCTGACGGTAAGCGTTGGTGTCTTGATTGAGCGTCGCTTTGAGGCTTGAAAGAGCGCCTACGATACGATCTGCTTCGGCGGCTTCTATCCTTTCCGGGTCGATGTCCAGCGTCCACCCGTACGACGCGGTCATGTTGGGCATATGCGCAGCAAGGCCATCTACAAACGAGGCTTCATCCAACACGGATACGGCAAACGAGAAGTTGGACGAGTTAAAGGCGAACAGCTCGTCGTAGACACGCCAGAATTCTGAGTCCGGGTTAACCCTTTCGAAGATTCCAGCTACCAACGGGGTTGGTGCTGGATTGTCCTCGTCCCAGAACGGTAGAGCGGTGAACCTTTCCCCCACCGACAAGTCGAAAGCGTCTGCCGCAGTTTTCGGAATTACGATCTCCGGGGCGAACTCCCCGCCCACGGCTGTCCCGGTTGAGGCACCGGCTGGTGACCCTTCAACAATCCTGATTTCGTCACCGATGCCCGGGAATGTCACGAACGCGACCCGTCGTGTCTTGCCGTCTTCAACCGTTGATACTTCACTTATCGGTTCGAAGTCGAAGGTCGCCGTCTTAACGGCGAGGTGTTTTTGCCCAACGACGTCACCGATTGCGCCGTCAATGATGCCGTCCACTCGGGCGATGATTGCGTCATGTGAAGGGCGCAACCCGGTCGGGGTCGACGCCTGCATCACGACGTCCAACGACTCTGGCGACTGTCGCTCCAGCGCGTGTTCGAGCGCGAGATTTCTCAGCGAGTCGAAGTAGATCAACGTGGCGGACATAATCGCCACGGCCAGGACGATTCCGGCGATCACTGCTACGAGAAGACGGAGATGAGCCAGGCTTCGGCGAGCGATGAGACGAAGAGAAGTGGTGATCACTTTTCAAGCCTCGTCGCATCGTGAAGCGCACGCCGGCTGTACCTTGTGGTCAAAAGTCCGAGCGCAGCTACTGCGGTCACACCGAGCAAGGCGAATCCGATCAGCACCGGTTCCCACTGGGTCGCAAGGTTGAATGGCGGCAGCGGTTCATCGCCGGAAGAGGTACGTGTGGAGACATCAACGGCAAGGCCAGATATCGCCAGCCCCGACACGACGCCGAGTCCGACCCCAATCAACCCCAGTGAAACATGTTCAACAACGGCACTTGCCACATAGTTCAGCTTGCTTAACCCCATCGAACGTACGAACGCTTCCTCGGAATTCATCCTTCCCGCGTACGATCGCAAGTAGGTTAGATAGCCCAGCACGACCACGATCATAGTGGTGATTCCGGCAAGGAGGCCCACACCCCGCCACCCGGCAACCGACAAGGGATCGACCAACGACTCGTTCTGCTCGTCCCGTCTCACATCTACTCTCGCAGCAGCCGACAGTACGGACTTGACGTCCGCCAACGCCGCATCGTCACTCCCCGGCGTGACGGCGATGAAAAGTTGGTCGATGAGTGCGGTGGACACGGCCCCTTTCAGGTCGACATAGTCAGCCAGTCCATTCAGGTCTACGACCATGAATCCAGAATCTTCATCTGGATCAAGTGTCGGAAAGAAATCAACCACACCGGCTGTGAACAGGGGCGTCAGGCCGCCAGACAGCCGGGCGATAAAAGCGCTTCCGGGGGTGAGGCCTGCGTTGGCCGCAAGGGTAGAGCTCACGATCGCCGGGAGCGGGCCGCCACTTGAAGATCGGTAGATGCCACGAACACCGCCATCGGATCCACGCCCAAAGGTCAATCGACCTACTGCGGTCCCTGCGATCTCACCTGTGGAACCATCTTCTTGCTCGTACGAAAAAGCGGCATCAAGACCCTCAGAGGTTGGGAACGCGGTCCAACGTTCCGGGGCGTCAAAATCGACCACCACTTTCCTGTCCCCGGTAACGGAATTGATCGAGACAACGTCGTCTAGCAGTACCGAACCTGCGGTAGCTCTATCGTCCCCGGCGGGCTCGAAGAGTTTTATAGACAACAGTTCTATGGGTGCGACGATGCCTTCAAGGGACACCGTCTGCAGCCGCCAGTCTCCCTGTGCGATAGGGCCAAGCGTGACGGTTTCGACGATCCCGCTACCGCCCTTGATGGTGACCCACAGGAACAGGTTGGCAATGTCATCGTCGGACTGCGTCCAGATCCCCATCTCGTTCGCATCAGTCGGAAATATGAGCGGTTCCAGCTGCTCGCCGGAGGAGATTGTGGCCATAATCTCGCTGAATCCAAGCTCTGAGAAGTCAGGCCGGAACCAGGCTATCTGTCCGAACCGGTCCGACTGAACGCCCAACAGCTCAAATTCGGGACCTGTCGCACCGCTGCCGATCGTTCCCTGGAGTCTCATGGCGGCAGATGCTTCTTGGACTGACGGGAATTCTCGGATCTCCTCAACGAGATCTATGGAGCCACGCGCCGACTCCACGCGGATATCGGCGCCGGTGTCGTACAGCACCCGCTCCTGCGCGCTTTCATCGAGGGTGGACGCGAGGGTCGCCGCTACAACCGCCAGCCCGGACGCCAGCATGAGCAGCAACACAGCCGGTACGTAGAAGTAGGGCGCTCGACCGAGTCTCCAGATCGCCAGGACCGCCCACGCCGGGCCAAACCTGGAGGCGAGGAACCCAAGTGCCCTGAGCATCGGTGGAAATACCCTCAGAAAGATCAGGGATACGCCGAGTAACGCGAACGCGGGTGCGAAGAACAGTGTGGGATCCGTGCTCAATCCGCCGTCTTCATCAACCCGGATCACCTCGCTCCCACTTGCGCTGAGCTCCCAAATGAGGAACCCCGTGACGGCCAGTAGCGCGGCATCCAGGAAGTAACGCTGGAAGAACGGGGAGCGCGTCGGCCTGGCCTGGTTGCGAAGCTGGGCCACAATGTTTCCGACGCCGCTAAGGACCGTCGGCGACACCAGAACCGCGGCCGCCACAATGCCTGCGATAAACGAGAACAGGAACTGATCCCATGAGAGCGATACGGGTAGCGTGCCCCCACCCGTGACGTCATCGAAGGGCGGGATCCGGCCTGCCTGTGCGATCAGGACGACCGAGATCAGCGGGCCAAGCACCACAGGAATTCCTACAAGAATGACGGCTTCCAGCCCGTACAACCTGGACATCTGGGTCAGAGATATGCCCCGACTCCGAAGGGTGCCAATCTCGTCTTTCCGACGGTCCGCCAGGACGCTGGATGCCAACAGGAGGTAGTAGATGACGATCGTGAGGAGGATGGTCGCCATCAGGAACATCGGTATGCGCGCGAATACGGACCTGCGCTCGAGTGCGCTGAAAGCCCGGTCAAGTCCGCTCAGTACCAGCGATCCGGGAACATCTGCTTCGATCCGCGACTCAAACCCTTCCGCTCGCTCGACAATTTCGCCCGCTGCGAGTTCCGTTAGAGCAGCCTGATCAATGTCCAGGATCCACGCTCCATCCATCGGCGTCGCTGCGGCTTCCAGGGCGATGGCCCCGAACCCCTCGGCAGTCACAAACAGTCCCGCAACGCCACCGCCGAATCCCGGCAACAGGGGCGGGCGCAATATCGGACCACCCAGCCCCATCCAGAAGTCGCCGAGTTCGTTATCGGGTACGAAAGTGCCACTTATGAACACGTCCACGGCTGATGACGCGCCGGACGCCAGTCTGAGTGTGAGCGTGTCGCCGGCAGAGATACCGAGTTCCTCAGCGCCATCGGCGACGATCACTGCCTCCGCAACCACGCCGGATGTCGCTCCCGGCTGGTCATTCAGCGGCGTTTTAGGAGCCTGGCCGGACACGAACTGGACGTTGTCGACGAAGTCATCCATCAACACGAATCGTGCCAGCGACCAGTCGTCGATCGTTAGTGGATCGAGATTTCGATGGTAGGGGGAGCGATGGGCACGTCTTGCGTCGGAGGCGATATCACCCACCGTGGCGTTAGCCGTTGAGTCGATGTCGGACGTAACGGCGTTGACGGAACTCAACCGGGAGGGGATGCCGTTGTTGGTCACTACCAAGTTTTTGCCGATAGGGGGAAGACCGTCGAGCACGCCTTCCACACCGACGCGATCAAGGCTGTTGAGATAAGCGGGAGCGCCACCGATCACAATTGTGGCGATCAGAATCGCCAGTCCCACTCCAAAAAGTAACCCGGCGTCCGCCGATCCGCGACGACGTATCAATCGACCAAACAAGAACGGTCCTGATCCTGATCTATCGATGGTTTTGTGCCTCCAAAAAACCAATTTAGTTTACTCGATCCCACGTTCGAGGCACTTCGTTTCGTCATCAGTTGGGCGGTCCCGACACAGGAACACAAAGTCCGGGATTTGACGCCAAGCGACTTCCGGCAATCCGGGGCCTGACTGCTGGGCTATGGCCATTTCTGTACATCTCGGTTGATCGCTAATCGAGTCGACGTGCACCCGTTCCCGAAACCCATTCGAGCCGGTACCATCCCGACATCGACCAGACGGAGATCGTTTGGGCCGATGTATTTCCAGACATTTGTACGCAGGATGACGGATTTTTGCTCTGGCGACGATATAACTGGCTGAATCACATACGGTTCCCAAAAACAGGCATCGCCATGGCAGCAATCGCGCTCGTCGCGTGTAGCAGTTCGACTTCTGAGCCGGAAACCGTTCAGCCGCTCCCGCAACCCACCCCCCAACCGACGGCCACGCCGCAGCCAACGCCGACGCCGATCGCTATGCCCCTGACCCCCACACCGATCGTCATCCCGCCAACGCCAACACCGATCACATTCCCGACAGCCGTGCCGCCCGCACTAGGGACCGCCGATCTTGTTGAGTCCGTAACACCTTCTGTTGTCCATATCGGCGTCGTCACGGCATCCGGGAGCGGCACCGGGACCGGCGTGGTGTTCCAGGATGGCAACCTGATCATGACGAACCGCCACGTCGTTCAGGACGCGCTTGAAGTACGTGTTTCGCTGGCGGACGGGAGGATCCTCATCGGGGAGATCGTTGGCGTGGACTCGTCGATCGATATCGCCGTAGTGCGGGTCGATATCAGCGGCCTTCCAAACGCAGCAATCGGCGACTCGGACGCGATCCGCGTTGGCGAAGACGTTGTCGCCATCGGCCATGCGCTTGATCTGCCCGGCGGTCCGACCGTGAGCAAGGGCGTGATAAGTGCGCTGGACCGCTCACTGGTGGACGGGACCGAGGTCCTCTCCGATTTGATCCAGACTGACGCCGCCATCAACCCCGGTAATAGCGGTGGCCCGCTTCTGAACGCCATGGGTGAGGTGATTGGCATCAACACAGCCAAGATCCCCACCGGAGACGGCATCGGGTTTGCTATCGAGATCAACACGGCCCACGATGTGGCTCTCCGGCTTGTGGCGCAGGTCGGTATCCAGCCCGGATTTATCGGATTTGAACCTCTTGACATAACGCCTACACTCGCCGATCAACTCTCTCTGCCAGTTCTCCGTGGTGTTGGCGTCCTGGGCGTCGTCTCCGGTAGCCCGGCGGATGGGGTTCTGCAGGTGGACGACATAATCATCCAGATCGATGAGACTGCGATCCCGGATACGCTGGCGCTGGAACAGTTCCTGCGGGCGAATCCTGCGGGCACGGTTGTCGAAATCACGTTCTTCAGGGGGAGCGCGGGGCTCCTCACAAGTGAATTGACCTTAGGTGAAAGACCCGGTTAACCGGTTAGTTAGGCCCGAAGATTCAGGGCATTTTGGGAGTAATCGATGAGCAAAGAACTTGCGGGCAAGGTTGCGATAGTCACCGGCGCGGGACGTCTCCGAGGAATCGGGCGTGCCTCAGCGGTCAGGCTGGCGGAGATGGGCGCTGATGTTGTGGTGACCGGGACGGGACGGGACCCGGAGGCCTTCCCAGACGATGAGAAGGCGATCGGCTGGCGTGACATCGACTCAGTAGCGGATCAGGTCCGAGAGCATGGTCAGAAGGCGCTGCCACTAGTAGTTGATGTATCCAGTTCGGAAGCGGTCGACAAGATGGTCGCCGACACCCTGAACGAGTTCGGCCGCATCGACATCCTGATCAACAATGCCGCGTTCCGACGCGGTGAGGACCGCGTGGCCGTTGTGGACCTGGACGAGGATCTTTTCCGGCGTGTGCTGGACATCAAGGTCGTCGGATCGTTCCTTTGCGCCAAGGCTGTGGCACAGCACATGCTGGGGCGAAACGCTGACAGTGGTGCGATCATCAATCTGTCGTCCACGGCCGGTAAACAAGGCTCGGCGAACACGTCTGCGTACAACGCCGCCAACTTCGCCATTAACGGCTTTACTCAGGCACTTGCTAAAGAACTGGCCCCGCACAACATTGTCGTCAATGGCGTATGCCCGGGCGCGATCGAGACAGCCCGGATGGACGTCCTTGGTCGGGGTGATTTCTGGTCCAACCTTGAGGCGGGAATCCCCATGGGGCGCGCCGGAACGGACGAAGAAGTTGCTGATCTGATCGGTTTCCTGTGCTCAGACCGAGCAAGGTACATCACCGGCCAGTCGATCAACATCAACGGCGGAAGTGTCACGGCCCACTAGGCAGATCGGCGCTTGTCTGCGCCAACATCGGCTTTACCGGGTTCCGGGTAACGGCTAGCGTGTAAACCCCAAGCGGGCTTTTACTGGCGATCGGCTACAAAGCACCGTCTTACACGGTTTCGTAACGATTCCGTGTGAACGGTGTTGTTGGTTCACTGGCACACATGACCTCACGATTCACATCACCACGAGCAGCTCGACCCCGGCCGGGACGTCTTCGGACGCTCTCGGATCGGCAGGTTGCGGCGTTGCGGTTCCTGGGCGCTGGCCCGGAGTCTGCGCCTTTTGCCGGAGAGATGACACGCTGCATCGCTTACATGTGCCCCTGGGCATACGCATGTGACGCCGCGGCCAGCGTGCCGTCGGCCGTGGATCAGCGCGCCTGCCACCGGTTCCGCGGCGAGCCCAATCGACCCGATTCCAGCCTGAGTGACCACTCGGTTGATGTGCTGGCGGACCACCGCAAATCCGGTTACGCACTGGGCGATCCCACCAGAGCGCTGCTTGATGACGCCCGTCCAAACGGGCCTTCGTCCAACCTGAAATCACGCCGACCTCGATACCCGGTCCGACCAACGTAGCCGGATCTACCGGCCGCGGATATCTGCTGTTCCCGTGCCAACCGCTATCGACAGCTTGGCCGAACCATCTCCAAGAATTCCGCTGAGGTGCTCTCCGTTAGCGGTCGAGGTCGACACCTCGTCCATGAGAGTCAGATCGCTCAACACGATGCCGGTTAGCGCCTCAGCCGTTATGTCGAGGCCCATAGTTTCAGGAATAGACACGATCACGTCCCCGATCCCGGTCACAAATTCACTGGCTCCACGAGCGCTGAGTTTGCCATCGAACCTGATCGCACCAACTCCAACGGTGAACTGAAATGATCCCGAGCTCTTGGTAATCGTGACATCACCGGTACCGGACCCTCCCAGGAAATCCCCGGAAACGCGGCTAAGCGTCACGGTGCCCTGTGATGACGACACCTTGCCGCCTACTTGAACGTCCTCAATGGAGACAGCGCCGTCTCCCGCGCCCACCTCGATCACGGTCTCCGGCGGAACGGTGAATGTGAAATCCACGCTGCCCTCAGCGGTATCACCAAACAGGTTCCCGCTAACGGTCGTGACTGAACGGGCCGTCACCACATCACCGTCTGCAGTGACATCCAGCGCGACGTTGTCTTTTGCCGTGACCTCACTACGGACCGTAATGACGCCATCCGGCCCGGTTTGAACTAACACATCACCGCGACCGGTGCCAACCAGGAGAGTCGGTGAGTCACCCACCTCAAACGTGAAGGTAAGCGTCTCGTCCCCACCCGCGCCACATGCGACGACGAGTAGAGAGACCATCGCAACCACGCCAAACAAGAACGACCGCCGAAGGCTCGTTTGTGTTCGAGCCTTCGCGGCCGTCATTAATCTTGTCTTGTGGCTCACAGATTGGTCGGTCCGATTCCAAGAGCGATTTCGATGATTCCGCCCGTCAGGATTAATTGTTGAGCAGTTGTCCGACCGGCGCGAGGTTCTCCGGGTCGGGCTCAAGCTTGCCGACACCCGCCTCACGAACGATCCCGACAAGAGCGTCGCAGAACGGTGTCGGCACACCTGCCTTGCGTCCCTGCTCTGCTACGAATCCATTCAGGAATTCGATCTCCGTGCGTCGGTGCTTGATGACGTCCTGCAGGAATGAGGCCCTTCCGGACACTCCCGAATTGGCGGCCTGTTTGTCCATCTCGATCTCAAGGTCTTCGATGTTCCGGCCTTCAGCCGCGTCTATAAACATCTGTGCTGGCACGCCTAGAAGGTCGCCAATCGTGTGTCCCAGCGCGCGTCCGACCCGGATGACCTCGGCACCGACCTGTGTACGAATGTCCCGTACGCGTGGGTCGGTTCGGATCTTGTCAGAAGTGAGTCCCGTGATTCCAGCCATCGGGTTGACCATGCAGTTGATGGCCAGCTTGGCCCAGCGCTCCCCGAACAGGTTGTCGGTGAAGAAGGTGCCTTCAGACGCCGAGGACACGACTTCGACAAGCTCCCGCACTCGGGCTGTATCCGAGCCGTCCTGTTCACCGATCTTGTACGCCACGGGGTTCGTGTCGGTCCGCATCACGACACCGGGGTCGTAACAACCGGCGGCGATCGTGATTACACAGCCGAGTGCGTTCTCCTGGCCGACCGTCTCAGCCAACCGGTAGTCGTTGATACCGTTCTGGAAATCCACGTAGGCACCATCGGGCTTCAGGTACCGGCGCATCAAGGTCGCCGCCCACTCTGTGTCGTACGACTTCACTGCAACAAAAGCGTAGTCGAAGGGATCATCGATCGACTGGAGTTCGTTGATGTTGATGTAGTTTGCGGCGACGTTGACCTCGTCGTCACCGTGCTGGATCGTGAGGCCGTTGGCCTTTACCGCGGCCACATGCTCGGGCCACTGGTCGACGATCGTGACATCGTGACCGGCCTTTGTGAGCATCCCGCCTGTGTATCCGCCGATAGCGCCGCCGCCGATAATGCCGATCCGTGGACCCATGTCTGGCTCTCCAGTTAGTTGTTTGATTGATCCGGACGATTACTCCGGAATGGCTGCCGGAATATACCGCGGTCGGTGCTATGTAGCGAGCGGATTGCGCCGGTTTGATCCACCCGTTCTGTCGGTCCATGCCGGTTCTCGGTGAAATTCGGCTTCAAACACCGACCTGCATAAGGGCCACAAGTTTAGAATTGAGGTCTGAACTTGATGCGGTGAGCCTGGCGGAATGTGGCAACTCAACTACCAGCTCACCCCGAACCTGACGCCAACACGCCCCGATAATCCCAGAAAGTTCTAGCGCTGAACTACCAAGACGCCGTCGCTCAGCTCCTATCGCTGGCAGATTTTGAGCGGAAGTCCCGGGTAAACGAGCCACCCGATTTCCACCTCCGTCGCATGGAGGTACTTCTCGCACGCCTCGGAAACCCGGAGCTTGCAACACCGACGATCCACGTTGCGGGCTCCAAGGGCAAGGGCAGCAGCGCAGCGTTGATCGCCTCCGTTCTCAAGGCGGCGGGATTGCGCACGGGCCTGTTTACGTCCCCTCATCTGCACCGCATAACGGAACGGATCAGGGTCGATATGGACGAGATCACTCCGGACAGGTTTACGGAGTTGATCGAGGAACTGTGGCAGGACGTAGAGGCGGTCGAAGAGCGCGGCGACGTGGGCAAAGTCAGTGTGTTCGAAATGCTGACGGCGATGGCTTTCTACGAGTTTCGGTCGGTAAACGCTGATGTCCAGGTAATCGAGGTCGGGCTTGGTGGACGACTCGACGCCACAAACCTGGTTTCACCGGATGTAACGGTTATTACACCGATCAGCCTGGACCACACGGCCGTCCTCGGCGATACCGTGCCCAAGATCGCATTTGAGAAGGCCGGGATCATCAAACCAGGCGTACCGGTCGTCGTCAGTAACCAGGCCCCCGCAGCACGACCTGTCATCGAAGCCGCCGCGGATGAACGTGGCGCTCAAGTCATATACGGGCATGAACGCATCACGCTTGTAAATGGCCCGGAACAGGTGACCTCAAAAAATGGCTCGCGGGTGCAGAGGCTGACACTTCAGGGGGCCAAAAACCGATACGAACTGGAACTTCCTCTTCCCGGGCCACACCAGATTGACAACCTCATCACGGCGATTACTGCGCTCGAAGTGTTCGAGACCAAAAACGGGGTCTCGCTCAGCCCTGAAGTGGTGTCACGTGGTGTAGCACGCGTCCGGTGGCCAGCACGGGCCGAGGTCTTGACCGCTCCGGACCAACTGGTACAGGTCATCGTCGACGGCGCGCATAACAGTGCTTCAGCAGCGGCCCTCGTCTCCACCCTGGAATCGTTATTCCCGTCAACCGGCCAGACGGTCCTCGTGTATGCGGGGTCGGGTGGACACGATTTCACGGCGACCGCCCGGGAGTTTTCCCGGCTTTCTCCTACCGTAATCGTCACACGTACGCGCCATCCCAAAGCCGTAAGTGCGGAAACCGTCGCCGAAGCCCTACAGCGCGATAATGTTCCGGTTGCCGCAGTCACGTCGGATGTTGATAGCGCGCTCCGGGAGGCCAGAACCTTGGCCAACCCCGGAGATGTGATCGTTGCTACCGGGTCTTTATTCGTGGCGGCGGAGGTAAGAGAAACACTTCTTTCGATTACACCTGAAATATACCCGGACATGCGTGGCGAGCTGATGCCGTCTTACGAGACGCCCACTCCCGGCACGTTGTCCCACGACCCAAGCTCCGGGGCGACCCCGGAAGCTCGTTAAAACCCGAACTTACAGCAATCCCAAGTATCAGGATCTGGTGCCAACACCATGCCAACACTATGAGAGATAGCAACGGCAGGCGAAGAGTCGTAGTCACCGGAGTCGGAGTGATATCGGCCCTCGGTCACGATGCCGACACGTTCTGGGAGGGCCTCAAAGCGGGGAAATCAGGGGTGACACCCCTACCGCTCGAGGACATCGACGACTACCCGTGTCGAATCGGCGCGACGGTTCAGGATTATGACCCGACCGACTTCATGGACCGTAAAGAGTCACGCCGCCTGGCACGGTTCGCCCAGTTCGCCGTTATCGCATCGGGCGAGGCGCTAGATTCCGCGGGCTTGAACCGACTCGAAGATCTGTCCAACGAAGATCTCACACGATGTGGTGTACTGCTCGGTACGGGCATCGGCGGATACCCGGAGACTGAGGCTGCTGCGCGCGTGATGGTGAAGCGCAGCGGCACGCGGATTTCGCCCTACTACATACCGATGATGCTCCCAAACATGGCGGCGGCAAACGTGAGCCGTGTCTACGGGGCCACGGGATACATCGGCACTACGATCACGGCGTGTGCCGCCGGTACGCAGTCAATCGGTGAAGCTGCGGAGGTGATCCGACGTGGCGGCGCTGATGTGATGGTCGCCGGTGGCGCAGAAGCCGGTATCTGTGAAATTGGACTTGGCGGTTTCTCTACGATCCACGCCCTCTCCACCAACAGCAACGAAACACCGGAGAAGGCGAGCCGACCTTTCGATGCTGAACGCGACGGCTTTGTCCCTGCCGAAGGTTCGGGGATTCTGATTCTTGAGGACCTGGAGCACGCCCTTAACCGTGGTGCTGAGATCTTGGGCGAGGTCGGCGGTTGGGGTGTGACCTCGGACGCCCACCACCTTGTGCATCCGCCGGAGGATGGCGCAGGAGCTGTTCGTGCGATGCAGATGGCACTGAATGACGCCGGAATCCAACCCGGCGATGTCGATTACATCAACGCCCACGGTACCTCGACACCGGTGAACGACGCGGCGGAGACGCTCGCCATCAAGACAGTGTTCGGTGAGAACGCCGTAAAAACGCCGATCAGTTCGACCAAGTCAATGATCGGACACTCGCTTGGCGCTTCCGGTGGGTTAGAAGCAGTGGCTGCTATCCGAACGATTCGAGACGGCGTGATCCACCCGACGGTCAACTACGAGAATCCCGATCCGGCGTGTGACCTGGACTATGTGCCGAACGAAGCGCGAGAGGCTACCGTCAACACGGTGCTCTCCAACAGCTTCGGCTTCGGTGGCCAGAACGCCTGCGTGGTGCTCAAGAGGTACGTGTAATAGGCGGACCGGTGGGTCTGATTTGGATCTGCTTTCCTACAGCACGTAAGTTGGGAGAACGTTAGTTGGCTTCAGCAAGTTCTGGATTTTGCCCGCAATGCGGCGCACCGGTAGCCTTTGGCGCTAACTTCTGCCGGGATTGCGGGGCCGTCCTGGGAGAGAATTCCTCGGACACCCGAACCTCAGGAACTACCGACAACCACCCGCACACGCGGCTTTCCGATGGAACCATGGTCCCCGGCGAGCTCGCTTCCATGGGCCGCCGCACGGTAGCGCTGCTCGCTATGATCGTGATATACGGCGTTCTCAATGAATTGCCAGTTATCGGTTGGATAATAGGCACAATTGCCTATTTCGTGAACCTTTATCTGTTCCAGAGAGGTCAAGACATCGGGGCGCGCATCTTCAACGTGAGAATTGTCATGGACAACGGCGATTTGGCGGGCTTCTATACGACATTTGCGCGTGGGATTGCGGCGATCATCAGCATTCTGGCCCTCGGTGCAGGATTCTGGACCGCGTACTTTAACGATGACCGCCGGACCTGGCACGACAAGATGCTCGGCACCTACGTTGTGGACGAAAATTCATGGAATGGGAACCTTGAGGCCAGTAGCGGGTCAGGAGCCAAAATAGTGTTCTGGATCTTCGCGCCGCTGATACTGTTGGGATTCGTATATCCAGTGTTCCAGGCCCTCGGTTAGTCCTTTTCCGATTCTTCGGCTTCGGAGGACAGAACACCTTCCTGGTAGTCAAGAGGTTCGTGCAATAGGCTGACCAGCGCGATCGTCACGCTGGCAATACCGTTGTTTCTAGTTAGAAAGTGACCTTTTGAGCAATCCCTCCCCCCAACTCTGCGGCCAGTGCGGCGCGCAACTGGTACCCAACGCCAGATTCTGCGGTGAGTGCGGTGCCGAGTTGCTGTATGACCACGGGGACTCTTCAGCCACGACGAGCTACTCCGAGTACGACCCAGCCAGTTATAGCCCCTCCGCACACAGCACCGACGGAACTCCGTTCCCCGGAGAGCAGGCCGGGATGGGGACGCGTACCGGTGCCTGGCTGATAACCAACATCGCTGTACAGATAGTCGCCAACATTCCCGTCATCGGATGGGTCATCTCGCTCGGAGCGTTTGTTTGGAATCTGGTCCTTTACAAGCGAGGGCAGGACATAGGTGCGCGTCTCACGGGCATCAGGGTCGTGAGGGACACCGGTGAACTTGCTGGCTTTTATCACATGTGGACGCGCGGGTTGGCCTCGATCATCAGTTTTCTCGCAATCGGGGCCGGGTTTTGGACCGCTTATTCAGATCCCAACGGGCAGACCTGGCACGACAAATGGATGGGCACTTATGTCGTGAAGGCCTCTCCTGAGATAGACCAGCTCCCCGGAACAAGTTCTGATACCGCGAAAACCTGGTTCTGGGTCAGCATTGTCATCGGCGCGATTCTCATCATCGCCATATTCTTTCTGGTGTCCGCTGGAGTGATCGAACTAACCGATCTTCAGTAATCTCAACTGGAGACCCGTAGGAGGCACTGATTCAGGCAGGTTAGTTATCCACAACCTGTGGTGAATTAATCCACTCCCACACCAACATTTAGGGGAGTTAGGGACTCGACGCGCGAGCGCTCCGCGGTCTATAGTCCGAACACCCGGTGACTACCGGTACTTCCGCCGGGAGGCGAGCGGTTCTAGGCTGGAAGCATCGCCATCGGACGGGTCGCGCATTCCCCGTTCGAAGCCGGGTATATAGGGATTTTCTCGCGCCTTGTTCTCCCATCTCCATAACCACTCCGAATACAGCCTTCTCGACGGCCTCAGCTCTGTCGAAGCGATGGCCAATCGGGCCACAGAACTCGGCCAGACCGCTCTTGCGCTCACCGATCACGGCGTGATGTACGGGGCGATCGACTTTTACCGCGCCTGTAAAGCCGTCGGCATCAAGCCGATCATTGGCATGGAAGGCTATGTAGCACAGGACAGTCGGCTTACGCGAAACCCGGCAGACCGCTCGCCGTACCACATGACCGTTCTCGCCAAAAACGAGGTTGGTTACGGAAACCTGCTCAAGCTCGCCAGCAAGGCTCAGCTAGAGGGGTTCTACTACCGGCCTCGGATGGACCGTGAGCTGCTGGAGAAATATTCCGAAGGGTTGGTGATCTTGTCCGGCTGCCTGTCCGGAGAGGTCGGAACCCACGTCGTTAGCGGCAACATGGATAAGGCCCGCGCGACGGTCGACTGGTACCGCCAGGTGTTTGGCGATGACTACTACCTGGAAGTGATGTGGCACGAGGCGATCCCGGAACAACTCACGATGAATCGCGGCGTGTTCGATCTTGCAAAAGAGACCGGAACACCGCTCGTCGCCACGAACGACAACCACTACACGAACCCGTCCGATCACGAACTGCACGACATTCTGTTGTGCATCCAGACCAACTCCCTGGTCTCCGACACCAACCGGATGAAGATGGAAGATCCCACCTTCTATCTTCGATCTGAAGCCGAGATGGCAGCGCTCTTCCCGGAGCACCCTGAGGCAATCGCCAACAGTGGACTCATAGCGGACAAGGTCGATCTCGAGATCGACTTCACGCAGAGCAGGCTGCCGCGCTACCAGACTCCGAACGGAGAACCTGCCCTCGACTACGTGAGGCAACTTTGCGAAGAGGGGCTGGTTCAGCGCTACCCGAGCGCAGATCAGTCAGTATGGGACAGGCTCAATTACGAGCTTGAGGTGATCGAAAATACGGGCTTCCCGGACTACTTCCTAGTGGTCTGGGACATCGCCAACTTTGTCCACCGTGAAGGCATCGTGTTTGGCGTACGAGGAAGCGCCGCCGCCAGCCTCGTTCTGTACTGTCTCGGCGTCACAGATATTGATCCTCTCGCCACGCGTCTCGTTTTCGAACGTTTCCTGAACAACGAACGACGTGAGATGCCCGATATCGACATGGACTTCCAGGACGACCGTCGTGAGGAGGTCATCCGCTACTGCCTGGACAAGTACGGTGACGGCCACGTTGCGCAGATCGTGACTTTCGGAACGCTCGGCGCCAAGGCTGCGGTCCGTGATGTAGGGCGTGCGCTGGGCACCGAGCTTTCCGAGGTCGATCGACTCGCCCGCCTGATCCCGAACACCCTCAAAATCACGCTCGAAGACGCCATCGCCGAGACGCCTGAACTGCAGCAAGCTGCAAACGACGGCGGTGCAGGTCAGCGCTTGTTATCGCTGGCGCAGGGGATTGAAGGCACGGTCCGCCACGCCAGCACGCACGCAGCGGGCGTGATGATCACGGAAGAGCCGCTTACGGACTACGTGCCGCTCGCACGTGCCACCGGCTCAGACGCCAACGCTGTACCTACGACTCAGTACCCGATGAAGCCGCTGGCTGATCTCGGCCTTCTCAAGATGGACTTCCTGGGACTGACCAACCTCACCATCCTTGACCGAGCGCTCAAACTGATCAGCAAGACCCGTGGCGAGACTCTGACGCTGCCGGACATCCCGCTGGACGATATGGCAACCTTCAAATTGCTGTCATCGGCAGAGACCGCTGGAGTGTTCCAGTTGGAAAGCTCCGGGATGCGACGCTACGTCAAGGAACTCAAACCGAGTTCGGTGATGGACGTCGCCGCCATGATCGCCCTGTACCGGCCGGGACCGATGGAGTTCATCGGCGATTTCATCGATGCCAAGCACGGCCGGAAGCAGATCACGTACCCGCACGACGACCTGAGAGACCTGCTGGAAGAGACGTACGGCATCGTCGTTTACCAGGACCAGGTGCTTTTGATCGCTCAGCGATTCGGGGGATACACGCTCGGCGAAGCGGACATCCTCCGGAAGGCGATGGGTAAGAAGGACGCGGCTGTGATGGCGGCGGAGAGCGAGAAGTTCATCAACGGCGGTATTGCCAATGGCTACTCGCCGGAACTCTCTCAGCAAATGTTCAACCTGATCGAGCCGTTCGCCGGGTACGCGTTCAACAAGGCGCACAGCGTTTGTTACGCGATGGTGTCGTACTGGACGGCATACCTGAAGGCGAACTACACGGTCGAGTACATGGTGGCTTTCTTAGACGCAGCGACCGGTGCGCCGGACAAGCTAAGCGCCGCTATCACGGAATGTCGTCGGCTTGGGATCGCCGTTCTTGCGCCTGACGTAAACCGTGGACAGGTCGGTTTCTCCGTCGACAGTAACGACGATGGTGAGGCGATCCGCTTCGGTATGGCTGCCGTTAAGAACGTAGGCGTGAGCGCGGTCGAGCCGATCATTGACGTTCGCAACGAAGACGGGGCCTACGAGTCGCTGGAAGATTTCTGCAAACGTGTCGACTTCAGGAGCCTTAACAAACGTGCGATAGAGAGCCTGATAAAGGTCGGCGGTTTCGACCGTCTGGGCGACCGAGGCGCAATGATCGAAGGCCTCGACCGGATCATGTCCCTGATCCGTCGCGAGACGGAGCTACGTGAGTCCGGCCAGAGCACTATGTTCGATATGCTCGGCGATGCCGTGGACACGCCCTTACCGGCGCTGGAATTGCCAACCGGCGGCGATGTCACGGACCACGAACGGACGCTGTGGGAGCGTGAGCTGCTGGGCGTTGAGATCACGGAGAATCCGATCACCCGTGCGATGTACCAGTTGCAGAACGAATCGATCGTATTTGCCAACCAGCTAACGGCCGATATGGCGGGCCAGAAGAAGTCGTCGGTCGGCCAGGTCGGCCTTGTACGGGAGCTAACAACCCGCAAGGGTGATCGCTTCGTGTCCATCCAGTTTGGCCTGCTGGGCGGTGACATCGAACTGGTGGTCTGGTCCAACGTGCTCGGGCCCACCGAAAGCCTCTGGAAACAGGGGACCTTTGTTTCGCTCACCGGTAGTGTGCGGGAACGCGACGGACGCGTATCAATTTCAGTAGAAGACGCCCGGGAGTATCGACTACCCGGACATGAAGAAGAGGGTTCATTGACCAACGACTCTACTTTCGGAGCAGGTGCGCCTGGCCAGGTCGCTCCATCGTCGCCGAACCCGAATCGGCTCAAGCCCGCCGCGCCCATGAGCAACGCTTCGATGCAGAACGGATCAATTAACGGCAATGGCGGTTCCCACGGTCAGCAAGAGGCACCACCTCCCAGCGAACCAGCGCTCTCCATCCGTGTGGCCGAAACCGGTGTAGTCGTAGAAGACAAGAACCGCTTTGAGGACATCATCCGTTTGCTCTTGAACTACAAGGGAGACCATCCCTTCATCCTGGAAGTCGAGACCGGAGAACGACTGGTCACGCTGGAGATGCCGTTCCAAATCCAGCCGTGTGACGAGCTCGTATCAAATCTGTCAGAACTAATTGGAAGTGATAACGTCGTAGTGCCGGGACTGGCGGAAGCCGCCCCGGCGTAGGCTTTTTCTATGGACTGGGTTGTTTTCGCCACCGCGCCTGATCAACTGACGGCGGAGATGTGGCAGGACTTGCTCGAACAGGCACAGATCAGGTGCCAGTTGCGGGCGGGCGACACGTTTGGCTTTCTGGGCGTTTCTGCGACGCCGGTAAGGCTGGTCGCGCCGCAAGAAGAGGCCGAGATTGCGCGCGACGCGCTTGAGACGCTGGTCAAACTTTCCGAGATCGACGCCGATAGTCCGGACACAACAGACGGGTACGCCTGATCACGGTAACCCTACTCCGTAGCTGAATCAGCCTCGACCGGTGCGATCCTCGAGTACAACGGTCGCTCAATCGGATTCGCCAGGGCAATCCTGAGCGGCGGCTTCGGCTTCACACCGATCAAGCGAAGCAAGGCTCTGCGAATTAAGGCCCATCGAACCGATGGCCACTCCTCTCGGACAGCCTCGTGAATGGCCTCCGGGATCTCCCGACCGCTGTAGGTCTCAAGCTCAAACGCCCGAGCGATGTCCTGAGCGCCCTCATCAGCATCTCGTGCGGTCTCGCCAAGTCTCAGGGCGTACTCCCCGGGCGTCTCGTAGCGCCTTCGGCCCGTACCCGATAGCCAGCCAAGTCGTGACATCCCGGCGTATGCACGGCCCGTCGGCGACATCGCCCAGAATCGCCAACGCCAGGCGAGAATGCTCACGACTAGGCCCAGCACGCCTGCCACACCCACCACGAACGGCCAAAGCGGCGTACTACTCTCTGAGCGAGTGGCGCTTAAAAGATCATCGAGATCGGGACCGTCGCCCTCACCTTGAGGGAACTCACCGGTCTCCGTGAAGGGGTTATCTCCGGCGGCGAACGAATCGGTTGTTCCTGAGAACGTAACCTCCAACTCGGGCAACGTCCCGCGTAGCGGTTGTGGGACTCCGGGGGTCGATTCCAGGTCGATCCAGCCATAGTCAGGGAAGAAGGCTTGCGCCCAACCGTGGCTGTCCACGTCTTTGATCACGAACCCAGCGCGAACGGGATCAAAGGTGCCCGCTTTGAAGCCGGACACCATTCGTGCCGGGACACCCTGCGTCCGAAGCATCACGGCAAGAGCCGAGCCGAAGTACTGCGAGTAGCCTTTCGGCCTGTCATCGTCACATCCAGAGCCAATCGAAGCCCCGCTACAAGGCTCGTTCGCCGTGTCGAACAGGAAGTACGAAACACCATCCACTTCGGGCCCTGGGCCTTCGATGTCCTGGCTGTAGCCAAAGCCACGTAGATGGGCTGTCAGCGCCTCCGTGATCTCGTACGGGGTGATGGCATCTGCATCCGAGACGATCTGATTGGCAAGCTCGGCTACTTCGCCCGGAACCGAATCCGGTAGCTGGAGGTAGCGATCGGTCACCCAGAGCGGATATTCAGTCCCGGCCGCATCTAGCTGTTCACCGGTCGCCTGCGAGATCAGACGCTGTACGACCACAGGCTCGCCAGGCTCGGTGCGATCCGTAAATCGAGCAGCCACCTGGTCAAAAATTGGTTCGGTGACCCGTTGGATTGTGATCGATTCCAAAACATCTCTATCTTCCCCGAAATCGATTATCTCAAGGTCGGGTGGAAGTAGATTTCCGATCACGTCCTCCACCGGCGCGCGGTCAAAAATTTCTGGTTCCAGATAGATTTTCCGTAGTTCATCTGCATACGAAAGGATGTCTGCGGGGAGGTTCGAACCCAGGTCACCTTCGACCATATTCAACTGGACCCTGATTGGTGGCAATTCTTCCGAGATGTACGGACGATCTATGTTGAGCGCGTAGTCGCCCGGAACGGCAAATCCAAGTTTCCCGTCGTCCGAGACGATCCGCTGCTCGACAGAGATCCGCTCAAGCAGGGTTCCCTCAAGCGGTAACGAATCAGCCGGTTGGCGATTGAACTCCGCCACCGGCCCGGCCAGCCAGCCCTGCGATGTGTAGACGGAATACGTGCGCGCCGGATTGAGCGTCTCGTACCTGGTTCCGATGAAGAACAGTGGTTCTTCCTTGAACTTGATACGGCCCTTGAACGCCAGCACCTGGTCAAACGCCCGGAGATCACCTGAGCCAATGCCGCCAACGTTTGGGAATAACCTGAGCGCATCGTCGCTCAACCTGTCACGGAACGGATCTTTCATCGCGCCCCAGGCCCGATCGAGGGTGTCCGGACGGATCTTGTACATGGGCATAAACCCGGCGATCACCACCACAATCGCACCGATTGCGATGGGTGCCAGGATCGCGTCCGCGTTGAGTCCATGCGAGTGCTGGATGCCCTGCGCATCCCAGCGACGCCGTGTATTCACGAGGGTCACATGTGCAAACAGTGCGATAGCGATGGCGGCGAAGAAGTAGAAGGTGTATTCGAACTGGCCGAATCGATAACTCAGGTTTGTGAGTATCGCGAGGCCAAAGATAAATGACGGCGCCCACGGAGTTCTGAACTTGAAAAGGCTCCAGCCCGCAAAGTACGCAACAAGCCATGCGATGACAGACAGGAAAACACTAAACGGCAGCGGGTCTGTACTGATCCCGTCAGCCCGGGCTATGTCTATCCAGATGTCCAGCCGTGTCCACACGTCGCCAAAACGAGCGAACACGTTGGCCCCATCTGCACTGGATGAGACCTGCCATATCGATATCGGCAGGCCGATCAGGATGCCAAAAAGGTGTTTCAGCGGCCAGGGGCCAACCGGTCTTACAAAGGCGACGCCGACCGCAGTCCCTATCAGTACGGTCCATATCAGGACCGGGGAGTCTCCCCAGTCGGCCAATTGCACGGACCATGCGACTACCAGGGCCATCAAGCCCAGTAGCACGTAAGTGATCAGGCCTTCGGTACCGCTGACCCCGGCGATGCGACCCGCCACTTCCAATTCCTTGCGCACACGCCCCGTAATGTCCAGCCCGGCGGATACCGGCATGTTGAGTGAGCCCGTACTCATTCAACGCCTCCCGCCGCAGCCTCTATTAGCTCTTCTGGCTGATCGACAATCTCTTCTTCTGGTCTGGCGAATTCGTTCTCGTGAACGGAGTCCGTCAACGACGAGGCGATCGGATCGCCCTGTTTAATGATGTAGGTCCGGATACCCGCGCTCACAAGATCAACGAGTACGTTTTTATTGGAGTCAGCTTCGGTCCCAGTACATTGCTCCTCGTCTAGGAACGAGTCTCGGTCCAGCAACGCCACGCTCGCGTTAACCCCGCGCCGGGCCAGCCCCTGTAATGCAGGCACCCAGTCCGTTGACCGTGAACCCGTGATCAACACCAGGGCAGTGTTCGCACCGATGGACGGGTCCAGATCCGCGAGGATGTCGACCAATTCGGTGCTGCCGGTAGGTTTGCTTATGGCGATATTGCGTGTGATCTCTTCGAGTTGCCCGCCACCACGCACCGGCGGAGTGGTGATCGGGCTGCTGCCGTAGGACAGATAACCAACGGGAAGCTGCATGCCCAGGTACTTCTCAACGGTGGAGATAGCTATGGTCGCCCCGTACTCATCAACGGACTCCGCATCACGACCGGCCACAGTTGCGTTGTGCTGGTCAAAAACGACCCACACTTCACCGGCCTCACCCTGATCGAACAACTTCACCATCAATCGTGATTGGCGGGCGGTGCTGGGCCAGTGGATGCGGCTCATGCTGTCTCCCGCAACGTAGTCGCGCACGGATGACACGTGTGGCGACACTATGTGAGTACGCCTACGATCACCGGCATCGCCGCTCAAGTTGAGGTGAGCCATTGCGAAGTCAGGCACCGGGATCGCGCTCGGGTAGACGAGTAGCCGGTCCGCGCCCTGGTATGAACGGGAGTTCGGGAACAACCCGAACGGATCGGCCGACCGAACGACAAGCGGACCAAGCGTGAACTCACCGCGCTGTAGCATCGGTGCTTCCACCTGGAAACTGCGTCTCACCACCACGCCGGGCATATCGATGATCCGCCCGGCCTTCACCCCCGGTATGTCGGTTAGTTCTTCGATCTCTATCCACGGATTCGGCAAACCACCCTGATTGGCGATCTCCACGGTCTCCGAAAGCTGCTCTCCCACCCGCATAGGTCTACTGGGGCGTCGGACCCTGGCATTTATGCGGGCGAAGCCAATTCGCGACCATACGAAGGCAATGACCAGCATGATGACGAGGACGTAGCCGAGTCGGAATGAAAGCGTGAACCCTGTACCCATTCCTGACAGGAAGGTCAGGATTGTTACGAGGACGAGGATCGCCGCCCGCCGATGGTCATAAATCCAGGAGGCGATACGACGCCCGCGGGGCCTCGCCAGAAGGCCAAGAGTCTGGCTGGTGGCGGCGCGGTGGGCGTTCAACAAGGTTGCTGGCTAGCTGCGGCCCGGACCGCCGACCTCGGCGCCCGGAACCGGAACGGAATCCAACACCTCTGCGACAAGGTCTTCACCGTTCACTCCACGCATCCGTGCGGCCGGAGAGATGATGAGTCGGTGCGCCATAACGGCCCGGGCGAGCGATTTCACGTCATCGGGCGAAACGAAGTCACGGCCATCGATCAACGCACGGGCCTGTGCGCCGCGCATAAGCGCCAGTGACGCACGCGGTGAGACGCCAAGCGAAGCATCGGTGTGGTCACGCGTCGCATTGGTGAGGGCGACGATGTATTCCTTGATCAGGTCGTGGACGTAGATGTCGCGCGCCGCACTCTGCAACTGCACGATATCGCCCGGATTCGCTACGGACGTGAGGTTATCGATCGGCTCGGCCTGGATCTGGCTATCCAGGATGGCGATCTCCTGGTCCGAAGACGGGTACCCGACCTGGACTCGCAGAAAGAAGCGGTCCAACTGGGCTTCTGGTAGCGGGAATGTTCCTTCGTACTCAATCGGATTCTGGGTCGCCATCACCATGAAGGGATCGGCAAGCGTGTGGGTCACGCCCTCTACGGTTACCTGTCGCTCCGCCATAGCTTCAAGCAGCGCCGACTGGGTCTTTGGGGTTGCCCGGTTGATCTCGTCTGCAAGGACAATCTGCGAGAGGATCGGGCCGGGGCGGAACTCAAATTCGGATGTCTTCTGGTTATAGAAAGACACACCCGTCACGTCACTGGGCAGTAAGTCTGGCGTGAACTGGATGCGTGAGAAGTCACATCCCACTGATCGAGCCACGCTCCGGGCAAGCATTGTCTTGCCAACGCCGGGGACGTCTTCGATCAACGCGTGGCCGCGTGAAATCAACGCAATTACAACGAGTTCGACGACGTCGGTTTTCCCGACAATCACCTTCTCGACGTTCTGAACTATCTCCCGTGCCAGTAGCTCGGGACCGGTTACCGTGGCCAAATAGATCCCTCTCGCTGGCGTTTGTTACGGAGTGACGGTCGTCGTGGATTTACTGTCGCCAGTTTTTGTGGTCCCGGAACCAGAATGGTGGGCGGTACAGGACTCGAACCTGTGACCCCCTGCTTGTAAGGCAGGTGCTCTAACCAACTGAGCTAACCGCCCGGGTAGGTACACATCCCAACCCCGGAACAAAGGCGTGACACGTTCGTCGTCGATCTCTATTTCGAACCTGCGCACATCCGGATTTCAGTCTACAACGGGAACGGAGGATTTCGACCGCGTTCGCCAGGTACGACAAGCGTCGAATGAATGGGAAAGGGAGATGGTGCGCCTGGTGAGATTTGAACTCACGACTTCAGCCTTCGCAGGGCTGCGCTCTATCCGCTGAGCTACAGGCGCATGTCATTTCCGAGCCCTTCTTAGCCAATCCAGGAAAGAAGGGCGTCTGGTGCCGAGGGCGAGAGTCGAACTCGCACGTCCGTAAGGACACTACGTCCTGAACGTAGCGCGTCTACCATTTCGCCACCTCGGCAAGAGGTGCAATGGGCGGCCAAGAACAACAGCTCTCGACCGACCCGCACACAAATTATGAGTTAACAGCGCGCAGGCGTCCACCGGTTTACGAATTATACGCGGGGCTTACGGTGAATTGGGCTCGCACGTTAGATGAGTTCCGCGCCAGTGGTCACACCGGTCCTTCGAGAGCCTCAGGACGGGAGAGTTCGTGGTCACATTCGAACGGTGTGTGGTGGGCGGTACAGGACTCGAACCTGTGACCTCCTGCGTGTGAGGTATGAAAAGGTTGTCCGCAGGTGTCCGTAGTTGCCCAGTTTCAAACGTAAATAAACCTATTTATGGCCGTCGCCGTCCACCGTCATCCATAGCGGGATGGTGTACAACATGGTGTACAAACCGATACATGTACCACCCCACCTATGCCAAAGAAAACATCACCCGGCGGCTGCGATCACACCGTCCATGATGTTCGCTACTTCCCGTCCTGAGTCTGGCAACGCGTACGAGTAACGCTGGAGCGTAACGCTAGGATCGCGATGGCCAAGCATCGCTTGACCTGCCCCCTGAAGCGATACCAGGGATTATGTTAGTCCTGCGGCCTCTGGGACGGTCGGCATGAATGTCT
>JABIGL010000176.1 GCA_018650185.1 Chloroflexota bacterium | reverse complement strand
CATGCACTGCCCCAAGGCCTTTTTACGGTCCGACCTCTGGGATCCGACCACGTGGCCGTCCAGGGACGATCTCCCGACGATGGCCTGCATCCTCAACGACCATGCTTTGAACGGGCAAGGCAACGTGGAGGAAATGCAGGCAGACATGGATGAACGGAGCAAAACCCAGCTCTACTAACCAGCCCCAGCCAATCAGGCCAGTAAACCAGGAAAGAATTCACCGGGACCGGGCGGGCTTTGGCCCGCCCTTCCTGTGTCCAACATGCCCCCACAATTCACGTCCAACAAATACGACGCGCCCGAAACCTCACTGGCCTACGACGCCGGTCCAAACAACGGACCACCGGTGGTGTTTATTCATGGGCTTGGGGCGCGACGCCAGGATTGGACATCCCTACTCCCGGAATTCGCAACGATCCGCCAGGTATTCGCCCCGGATCTACGGGGGCACGGTGATTCCGGACGCGTTCAGGGGGGGTACAGATTCACCCAGTACGCAGAAGACATCGTGCCCTTCCTACGCGACGTGGTCGGAGAACCGGCGGCGCTTGTCGGTCACTCGCTGGGCGGAGTTATCGCCACGGTGATCGCCGCCGATCATCCTGAACTTGTGACGACTGCGATCGCAGTGGATCCCCCGTTGTTCTCGAAACGCCATCCAGATGACGGCAACCCGACTAAATATCGCGAACGGTTCAAGCGGGCGCAGGATCTCGCGGCGTCTGACATGACGGAGATCGGGCTGTTCACCATGCTGCAAAAGCGGTCGCCTGATAGACCGGCGTATGTAAGCAGAGCCCTCGCCCGCAACCTCATCAAGCTGGACCCGGACGTTTTCACACTGGCGCTGGATGGCGGAAAGCAGCTCGACTTTGATCCGGATGACCTGATCGGACGCGTCACTTGCCCAATGCTCATCATGCGGGCGGACCCCGAAAACGGTTCGGCTGTGAAAGAGGAGGATGCGAAATGGGCCGCCGAAAAGAACCCGCTCGTTTCACACATCTTGATCGAAGGCTCAGCCCACGAGATTCATCATTCCCATCGGGACGAGTTCGTTAAAAAAGTGCACGAGTTCATCTACGTTGAGCCAGATGTCGAATCACCGGAGTCTGAAGCCGTTAACGATTGATTCCCGACGACGCGTGCCGCGTTGTCGGGATCATGCTCCGCTGCTACGCTGTCGCCGCCTTCAACCACGCGTACAACAACCAGATCAACGGAGCCTGAATTGGACTTCACCCTCATCGCCCATCGCGGCTATTCGTTCAGCGCGCCGGAGAACTCTTTCGAGGCCTTCGACATGGCGTTGGAGCGCGGATTCGACAACTTTGAACTGGATGCGCAGATCACAAAAGACGGGCAGCTCGTCGTGTTTCATGACCAGACCGTGGATCGTGTCACGGACGGCCAGGGTGAGGTGTCGGACCACACGCTGAAAGAGATCCAGGCGCTGAAGTTGATCGGCGGGTACGAGTTCAAGGAAGAGTTCCCGGACGCCTACATCCCGACCATGGATGAGTTCCTGGGACGCTACGCCGGACGGGCGCACCCACATCTTGAACTCAAGTCGCGTGAGGCTGCACTGCCGACGATGGTGGCCGAGGCTCTCAAACGACACGGCTGGCTGAATGTGGCTGGTACCGACACATTCGACGCACCGGGCATAACAGTGTCGTCGTTCTGGGCTGACCAGCTGTACCGCTCCAAACTCCGACTACCGAACGTTCGCCATGGCTGGCTCATCAACGAGCTTTCCGAAGAAACTGTGGACGCCTCGGTAAAGCTAGGGTTCGACTCTGTATACCCTCGCGCAGGCACAGCAACACTGGAGTCCGTGAGCCACGCCTACGAGCGCGGTCTCACCGTCCGTGGTTGGGGCATCGACAACGATGACGACCTTGCCCGTATTTACAAATCAGGGGCCGCCGGGACGACCATAAACTGGCCGACAGAGGGCCAGGAATTCCTGGATTCGATGGCGGATTAGGGGGTAGGCAACCAACCGCAAGGACGGATTCGCATCCGTTCTAGGGGCGGGCCGCTACCCGCCCCTAGAACGTCCCCACCAGAACCCACACTGAGGCTCTCGAAGGGTCTGTCGCTCGTCGCAGCGGTTTCCCAATTGGGTGCAACATAATTTCGTCATTCCCTCGAAGGAGGGAATCCAGGGTCCCCGCTCGTACAATCCGGGATCATATCTAAAGAAACCCTCACTGGATTCCCGACTGCTCGGGAATGACGGAAGAACTACAGGCCGATACGGCGAAAATTTTGAAATAGCGAACTGGCCGGTTCATATCTCAGATACTGGAGATCTCAGTGCCCACCTACGACACCGTAATCAAGAACGGTCGTGTCCTCGATCCTGCCAACAAGACGGACGCCGTCTGCGATATCGGGATCAACCACGGAAAGATAGACGCGGTTGGTGAGGGGCTGGAGACATCGGCCGGGGGCCGCGCTATCAACGCTGTAGGGCGCTGGGTTATGCCGGGCCACATCGACACCCATGCACACGTTTCATCCGCAGGCGATGAACGAAATGTAGATCGCGCTCTCGGGCTCGCCATGCTGGCGGAATCCGGAACAACGACGTGCCTGGATCTGCTGGGTACGCCTGAATCCCTATCCGACGGCATCCGACGGCTCGGCTCCGGTATCAATGTCGCCGGTGTAATGGCGCTCATTCCTCACCTCACCATCCCGCAGGACGACCCACCGATAGCGATGATGCGCGATGTCGTCTCGGACGCTCTCAGCCGCGGCGCTGTGGGCGTCAAAATGATCGGCGGCTACCACCCATTCACTCCAGAATCCACCGCCGGGGTGGTCGAGGCCGCCAACGAGCAGACCGCATGGGTAGCGTTTCACCTCGCAACCAAAGACAGCAGCAGCACCCTGGAAGGTCTACGGGAAGTGCCGGATCTGCTGGGCGAAGGCAGACTCCATGTAGCCCACGTCAACTCTTATTGCCGCGGCATGATCCTTTCTGCCGAACAGGAATGTAGAGAGGCATTCGACATCCTTGATGAAGTCCGCGGGCAGGTCGTTACCGAGTCGTACCTGGCGCAAATGAACGGCACCAACGGCCTCTGTGATGAGGACGGAAACGTGGTCGCAAATGTCCCGCAGAACTGCCTTACCGCGCGTGGCTATCCGACCACAGAGGCCGGTATGCGTCAGGCGCTTCTGGACGGTTACGGCTACGCGCAGACGGTGCGGGACGGGCGTGTAATCCTCGTCACCGGGCAGGAAGCCGTCGACATCTGGGAGGCCGCCAATACCGCCGCAAGCCTGAGCTTCCCGGTCAACCCGGCTTCTTCGGCTTTCACCCTGGCTACCGAGCAGTACGAACCCGAGGACAACGGTGCACCGGACGACGCCGAGTTCCGGATAGACGCCGTGAGCACCGACGGCGGAGCGATCCCCCGCAACGTCGCAATCGAACGAACGATGGCGCTGGTCAACTTCGGAGCGCTCACTGCGTTGAACGCCGTTCGGAAGCTCAGCTACAACCCTGCAATCATGATGGGACTTATCAACAAAGGCCACTTCACCGAAGGCGCGGATGCCGATATCACGGTCGTCGACCCGGACTCAGGTTTGGCGACGATGTCGTTGGTAGCCGGTGAGGTCATCATGGAAGACGGCAAATCGGTCGCAAACGGTGGGGCCTGGATAGTGACTGCACACGGCGAGAAGGCCGCACAGGAAAGCGGCCTCAAGTACGAAGTCGTGGACCTGGAAGCGTCACAGCTCTACAGGGGCTGGAGCTAAGCAGCCCCGGAGACGCTCCGCGCACCCTCTACGTTGGATAACCGGCGAAATCCGGCTCAAACTGCACCATTTTTTACAGATACGTTATTGTCTGAGGTGACCAGCGGCTGCAAGGCGCAACGAGCGCGGTAGGGGGAACGCATGGCTATTCTGGACAAAGACCCGATCGTCGTCGCACCGACTCCAACGCCGTTCGACACCGAAGATCGTGTCGACCACGGCATGCTTGCACGCAACATAGAGCGACTCATGCCTTCGCCGCTTAGCGGCTTCGTTCTCGGCACCATCAACGGCGAGGAGAACGCCCTTAGCGAGGACGAGAAGGCCGCCATCGTGAAGACCGTGGCTGAGGTGGCGGGATCAGAACGAATGATCATTGCGGGGATCGACAACCCTTCGCCGTCAGATACCGTCCGTCAGGCCACTCGATTTACTGAACTGGGTGCAGATCTGATCCGAGTGCGAATCCCCCGTGACGTTGAGCCGGGCGAAGTTATCTCGTACTTCGGCAATGTGCTCCCTCGTTCACCTTCCCCCGTCGTCGTCATCCATCAGACACCGACAAAGGCACCCGCGGCACCGGCGGAGGTCATCGGCGCGATCTGCCAGATGGACAACGTGTACGGATACGTGACCGACCACGACATCAGGTTCGAGTCGTGGGTTCGTCCAAACGTCCCGGAAAGTCTCAAATTCTGGACCTGCAACGGATCGCTGCTCCTACCGGGCATGCTGATCGGCGCAAACGGCGCAATGATGTGGCTTGGCAACGTCGCACCTGAATTGGCGGTCGACATCGTCAAACTCGGACACCAGGGCAAGTTCAACCCGGCGCGTGAGAAGCAGGCGCTGGCGTCCAGGCTGGATCACTTGATCATCCAGCACGGAGTAGCGGGAGTGAAGGCCGCTCTGGAGCTTCTCGGATGGGAGGGCATGCGTCCTAGATCACCCGAACCGATCGTGCCCTATGAGTTCAGGGTTCTGCTCGACATGGAACTTCGAGACGCAGGGCTGCTGGGCTAACACCCAGACACTCCCACCGATACGTTTCATCGGCGCATAACCACTCGTAGGTTCGGATCTTGCCGTGGTAACGGAATGAACCGCACATAGTGTGGGGGGCATGAAACAGTTCGACGTGGCCGTAATAGGTGCCGGTCCGGCAGGCCAGCGCGCCGCAATCCAGGCCGCCAAGCTCGGTGCATCTGTGGTCGCCATCGAGCCGCGCCCAACCATCGGCGGAGCCGCCATCAACGGCGGGACCATTCCCAGCAAAGCGCTACGCGAAGCCGTGCTCTACCTGACCGGGTTCCGTGAGAGAGAACTCTACGGACTCAGCTACTCGGTGAAGCGGGACATCAACTTCCCGGACCTGACGTACCGGCTTGACCACATCCTGCGTCGCGAAGTGGCTGTGATGGAGTCACAACTGGCGCGGAACGGCGTCGAAGTCATGCTTGGTCGGGCATCGTTCTCCGGAGATCACAGACTGGAGGTCGATCGGGGACACGAGAAGGTCGAAATGATTGCCGAGAACGTCATCCTGGCACCGGGAAGTCGGCCTGCTCACACCGAATGCGTTCCCGTGGACGGTGAACGTATCTTCGATACAGACCAGATTCTCAACCTGCAGGACATTCCCGGGCGACTGGCCATCATCGGCGCTGGCGTAGTCGGTGTGGAGTACGCCTGTATGTTCGCCGCACTCGGCGTTCATGTGACGCTCGTCGAGAAGCAGGAAAATCTCATGCCATTCGTGGACCGTGAGATTGTGGACGCGCTGATCTATCACATGCGTGACAGCGGAGTTGTGTTTCAACTCGGCGAGGGTGTCGAGTCGGTCAGTATCGAAGGAAACGAGGTGGTTGCGGTCACGGAGAGTCGAAAGCGCATCTGCACAGACGCACTGCTGTACACGATTGGCAGGCAGGGGGCGACCGATCAACTGGCGCTGGAAAATGTCGGCCTCGAGGCGGACGAACGTGGTCGACTGACGGTAGATGAGCGATATGCGACAGCGGTTCCGTACATCTACGCCGCCGGTGATGTCATCGGCTTCCCGGCCCTGGCCTCGTCCTCAATGGAACAGGGGCGCATCGCCGCACGAAACGCGCTCGGGGCACCGACGGATGGCGTTCAGGACCTGCTCCCCTTTGGTATCTACACCATCCCGGAGATCTCTATCGTCGGGAAGACCGAGGCCGAGCTGACGCGTGATCGGGTGTCGTATGAGATCGGCATGGCGCGGTACTCGGAGACGGCTCGCGGACAGATCGTCGGCGACAGCACGGGCCGCCTCAAGCTGCTCGTAGATACCAAGACGCGTGACCTCCTTGGCGTCCACATAATCGGCGAAGGCGCGTCAGAGTTGATTCATATCGGCCAGGCCGTGATTGCCCTTAATGGGAAGCTGGACTACCTGGTCAACAACGTCTTCAACTACCCGACTCTCGCCGAGTGTTACAAAGTCGCTGCGCTCGACGCGTACAACAAAATCTCTGGACAGGTAACCGTCCGCAAAGCAGCCTGAGGCGCAAAAATAGGCGAGTAATATGATTGGCCTATTGATGTCGCCATTGCTGCACAGAATTGGTCATTCCATCGGCCAATGGCACGCGTCGTGTCGCTGACGGGCATCACGACGATAACGTTCGACGCCGACGATACGCTGTGGGATTTCGAGAGCGGGATGCTGGCGGCGTTGGGGCGGCTGCGTAAAGAGATCGTTACGTTGGCGAATAAGAGCGCTCGCATCCCAACTCTTGAAGAGATGGTGGCGACCCGGATGTCGCTTGGCGATGAACCTCAAAACGCAGACGGCACGCTGGACGCTCTGCGGAAAGAGGCAATCCGTCGCTCCGCTGGTGAGGCTGGATTGACCGGCGACCGGGTAATCGAAGACCTGTTCGATATGTACGTCACCACCCGAGTCACCAGCACGACCATTTACCCGGAAACGATCCCGGTGCTGGAAACTCTAAAGCAGCATTTTCAGCTTGGTGTCATTACCAACTCGAACACCAACCCGGCAGAAGTAGGACTCAAAGGCCAGTTCTCTTTCGCGATCCTCGCTGATTCAGAGCCGTTCCGAAAACCAGACCCACGAATCTTCCTGCATGCAGCATCCGTCGGTGAGTACGACCTCGAAAAGTCCATACACGTAGGTGACTCTTTGGTGACGGATGTGGCGGGCGCAAACAACGCAGGAGTGACATCTGTCTGGCTAAACCACCATGACGAGTCGGACGACCGAGGTGATCTGGCAGATCACACGATAAATGCGTTGTCAGAACTACCGCTACTGCTGGGGATCGCATGATGGACACATCTTCCAAACGGGAGAGAGGGCCGACGCCAGGCGACACATCGTAGGGGCGGGGCTCGCTCCGCCCGCTTCCGGCGACGATGTTCGAGTCCATATCCACACCCTTCCAACACAAAATCCAATCGCGCCTCCTCCCCACGTAGGACCCACAGCACCGCAAAGTGACTTGAGCGCCAACAATAAAGCGGAGTCACAACATGCAGATCGCACCCGTCAGTTCCCTTCCGGTAATTAGTCCCGCATTAACCCGGACCATCACGATCCTGGCATTTGCCGTCCTGTTCCTCGCGACCGGCCTGGCGCTCATGGGTGTCGATTTCGGCGGCCAACCCGCATCCCCGGCGGTCGGTTACACCGCGCTATTCCTGGCGGGCCTCCTGGCCAGCGTGACCCTATTCCTGCCTGTTCCAATGATTGGGATGGTGTTTATTAGCGCCAGCTTCCTCAACCCGTTTGCCGTCGGGCTCGCCGCCGCGGCGGGAATCTCGGCTGGCTTGTGGCCAACCTACTTCGCGGGAACCGCTGGTGTATCGACCGTCGAAGGCATCGAGCGTTCCAGAAACGCCATGGTGCGTGGCGTGACGACACGCGTACTGGGTTGGTTTCGCACACAGCCGATATGGGCTTCGTTCCTCCTCGCCGCCATCCCGAACCCGGTGTTTGATCTGGCTGGATTGATGGCCGGAGCCGCTGGTGTGCCATTCCGGAATTTCCTGCTGGGCTCCTTTGCAGGAAAGACCGTCCAGATGACGGTGATAGCGATGTCCGGGTACTTCGTGGCTGGACACATTTCGCTTCCCGTTTAGAAACGCAGACTCCGGCCTTGTGCGTAAACCGGTATGTAGATACGGGTCACCAATACGTAGTCATATGAGACGATGAACTCCCGATAATCAGGCACCCCCACGGGGTCGAGCCCGGGAGAGTTGAGTGACTACCAGGAACCATGAAGAAAAGAACCGCAACTTCCCGCGCCTCGCTGTTGGCGTTATGGGATCGGCGGGTGGCGACATTGCGGCCGAGGTGATCGAACGCATGGAGCGGTTCGGCGAAGAGGTTGCGCGACGCGGATATGCCCTCATCACCGGCGCCGCCCCGGGTATCCCGCACGCCGCCGTGATCGGCGCATGCCGTGAGAGCGGGTTCGTCGTCGGTATATCACCCGCCCTCAATTTCCGGGAGCACGTAGAACGCTACAACTCACCGACATATGGCTACGACGTGATGGTGTACACCGGCAGCGGCCTCATGGGCCGAGAAATCGAAAACATCCGTACCTGTGACGTGGTGGTGATAGCGGGTGGTCGCTCCGGCACATTGGGCGAGTTCGCAATCGCCTACGACGAAGCCAAGGTGATCGGGGTTCTCGGAGAATCTGGCGGTATTGCGGACCATATCGAAGAGATCACGCGCCTTGTGGACAAAGACACAGGTGCAACGGTCATCTCAGACCCGGACCCGATCAAGCTCCTCGACCTGCTCGAAAACGAATACGAAAAGCGAGTCCTGCCCCAGTACCTGGAGCTAATCCAGAACCACAACCCCCACGGAAAAGTGGAGGAGTAGGCACGAGGGCAGAAAACGCTCGGACGCACGGAGAGCCGGGAGATTCTTCGCCCCCGGCTCAGAATGACGATACGAGTCCGTCAGAACCACTTCATTCGTCATTCCGAGCGAAGTCGAGGGACCTTCACCGACACAGAATCGGTGCAAAGCCCTCTTAATAAGACGAACTCATTCACCGGCCAAGGCCCCAAAAATAGCCGCCCAGCCGGGCCTTAGGCCCGGCCGAGTGCCTTCATCCCGGCGTTCAGCGTCTCCACGATCTTGTCCACGTCGTAGACACAACCGTTCCATGTGCCGCCGCTTGCGTGCTGGAGGGCCGCCCAAAGCCGACTGTCGTCCGGCATGCCGGGGTGGGCCGCAAGATCACCCGGGTCACCCCGTTGCGCCAGCTCCTTCGTGCCCCAGTCCGCGCCATGCTCCTCATCACCGTGCCCGACCAGATCGACGGAGCCCTCAAGCTTGTTCTGATCGACCTCGATGTGAATGATGTCGCCATCTTGCACCCGGCCAATCGGGCCGCCCGCAAGCGCTTCCGGGCCGATGTGTCCGATACAAGCACCGGTGGATACGCCAGAGAACCGGGCATCCGTAAGCAGGGCGATCTCCTTGCCGTAAGACAGATATTTGAGAGCCACCGTGACCTGGAACACCTCTTCCATGCCGGTGCCCAGCGGTCCGCCGCAGGTCATAACGATGATCTCACCCGGCTGCACTCGGTCATCGCCACGCGACTTGATAGCCGTGATCGTGTCTTTCTCACTGCGGAACACGCGTGCGCGGCCGGTTTTTCGATACACGCCGTCATCGTCCACAACAGATGGGTCGATAGCCGTGCTCTTGATTACCGAGCCTTCCGGGGCGATGTTGCCCTTCGGGAAGGTTACCGTGCTTGTGAGGCCGCGTTCGCGTGCACGGTCCGGCGACATGATTACGTCGTCGGGATTGACACCGTCCTGATCCTGCAATCGCTTCCGGAGGGCGGTTCGCCGATCCGACGTCTCCCACCAGTCCAGCGTCTCGCCAAGCGTTTGGCCGGATGCCGTCAAGACATCTGTGTGGAGCAGGCCGAGTCGTCGTAGGTGGAGCATCACTTCCGGCACACCACCGGCGGCAAAGAACTGAACCGTCGGGTGCATCACGGGGCCGTTTGGCAGCACGTCCACGAGCCGCGGAACCTGCAGGTTCAAACGATGCCAGTCTTCCACCGTCATCATCTTGCGACCGGCTGCGTGCGCTATGGCCGGGAGATGGAGGATCAGGTTTGTGGAGCCACCACATGCGGCGTGCACCACCATAGCGTTCTCGAACGCCTCGTCCGTGAGGATGTCGCTCGTCTTCAACCCGCGCTTCTCAAGCTCGACCAGCGCCTCGGCAGATCGTCGGGCGTTATCCAGCCAGATGTCCTGACCGGAAGGTGCAAGTGCAGAGTGCGTTACAGAAAGGCCAAGCGCTTCACCGATCACCTGAGACGTACCGGCGGTACCAAGGAACTGGCAGCCACCTCCCGGCGAACCACAGGCGTGACAGCCGAGCGAGGCCGCATCAACAAGGCTCAGTTCGCCCTGTGCATGACGTGCGCCAATAGATTGGATTTCGGCGTTGTTCTCGCCGACCGTCGGCGGAAGTGTGGAGCCGCCCGGCACGAGGACAGAGGGCCGATCCCCAAGTCCTGCGATAGCCATCATCATGGCCGGGAGACCTTTGTCACAGGTCGCTATGCCCAGCACACCTTTCGTGGTCGGGACCGACCGCGCCAGCCGCCTGAACACCGTCGCCGCATCGTTCCGGTAGGGCAGGGAATCCAGCATCCCCGTCGTGCCCTGCGTCCGTCCGTCGCACGGGTCGGAGCAGTAGGCGGCAAACGGGAGTGCGCCCAACTGACGTAGCTCATCGGCCGCTTCTGCGATCAGCAGGCCAAGCTCGTAGTGCCCGGTGTGAATGCCAAGCGCCAGCGGCTTTCCGTCCTCACCCCGCATCCCCCCGACGGTGCTCAAGATCATGAACTGCGTGCGCAGAAGCTCGTCGGGGTTCCAACCCATTCCTGCGTTCTGCGTCATGCCGAAGATGTTTCCGCTTGGCTCATCGATCAGCATCTCACTGGTCACGGGAAGACTTCCAAGAGGGCCGTCGGCCGATAGTTCGATGTCCCATATCCCTGTGTCCGCTGTCTCGCCGAGGATGCGTGCCATTCCGGATTCTGACGCTTGATCGTTGCTCGTGGTGGTCATGCGAGATCCAATCGTTGTTGTGCTGTGGTTGGGATTACTGGATAGAAAGTGGGTCGAGGGTAAGGGAGGAACGGCATAACCGCCACAATTTCGCACCTCGGCGTCATTTAATTGGGCGTTTTCGGACTAACGGCAAACGAGTATGCTGCCGCGGCTAGTCAAAAAAGTCGGCCCGCACTCCCGGAGAACCAGATGAAGATCACTGACATCAAGACCTACGTAGTCAAGGTGAGCGATAAGAGCAGCCCGTGGCCGTGGTTGTTCGTCGAGGTCGAGACCGATGAGGGGATTACCGGGCTCGGCGAGGCCACGGACACCCACGCCGCACCTGCGCTGATCACGGCGTTCGAGACGATCAAGCCGATGATCGTTGGGGAAGACCCCGCCAACATCGAGGAGATCTGGCAGCGCATATTCCACAGCTTCTCCAACATCAATGGTCGGGGCTTCACGTCCCACCTGATCAGTGCCATAGACACCGCCCTCTGGGACATCAGGGGCAAAGTCCTCGGTCAACCTATCTACAACTTGATCGGCGGACCCGTCCGGGCCAGCGTTCCCCTCTACACGCACATACAGGACCAGGGTCAGGCCAACGGCTTACAGGATGCGTACGACCAGACGAAGCGCGTGATCTCAGAGGGATACACCGCTATAAAGACCGATCCCTTCAAGTCGCAACGTCCGTCAGGCCCCCGCCATTGGGGCTCGGACAAGGTCGAAATATTATCGCCTTCAGCCATCCAGGAGGCCGTGGACTGGATGGACACCGTCCGTGAGGCCGCCGGTCCAGATGCCGAGCTAATGGTCGACGCCCATGCCCGATTCGACACGGCAAGCGCCATCGCCGCCGGGCAGGCCCTGGAGCACGTCAACCTGATCTGGTACGAGGAGCCTGTACCGCCACAGAACCACGCAGCCCTCCAGCAGGTACGGGAGAACACCAACATTCCGCTCTGCATGGGCGAGCGCCACTTCACCCGCTTCGACTACCTGCCCCTGTTCGAGCATCGGCTGGTCGACTACGTGATGCCGGACATCCTGTGGACTGGCGGCATTTCTGAGATGAAGCGCATCGGCTCGATGGCGGAGGCCTATTACGTCCGGATTGCACCGCACGACGCCATGGGCCCTGTGTCCATCGTCGCCGGATTCCATTGCTCCATGACCATGCCAAACCTGTACCGACTCGAATGCCTCCACACCTGGTTTGATGACTTCGCCAAAATCCTGGACCCGATGTTCAAGTACGAGGGTGACAGCATCGTCCCAACAGATGAGCCGGGTCTCGGCATAGCGCTCAACCATGAAGTGCTGGACCAGTACATCGTGGAACCTGACTCGTTCATCAGCTTCGGATAGAAGCGAAGTCCATTCTTCTCCAGATCCATTCCGACCAGTTGAAACCGGAACATCACAATGAAAATTACAGATATAAAGAGCTACATCGTCTCTCCAATCCCGGGTAGCCCGTGGGTGTTTGTGGAGGTGGAGACGGACGAAGGCATCACTGGCCTTGGTGAGTGCTCCGATTACCGAAGCGGGCCGATGCTCGTGGCCGGTATCGAGGCGGTGAAGGCGATGGTGATCGGCGAAGATCCGGCGCACATAGACGAGATCTGGCAGCGGATATTCCGCCAGTACTCATCTCTCAGCGGACGAGGCTTCATATCTCATCTGATTAGCGGGATCGATATCGCCCTCTGGGACATCCGAGGACAGGTGCTGGGGCAGCCGATCTACAAGCTACTTGGTGGGCCGGTCAGGGATCGGGTGCCGCTTTACACGCACATACAGGACCAGTGGTACGACGGCGTGACCATAGATGACGCGGTGGCGGCCGCAAAGCAGACGATCGCGGACGGCCACGATGCCATCAAAACTGACCCGTTCAAGTGGCAGCGCGAGCTGACGGGTGAGTTCACAGGCGCCGGGCGGGTTGAATACCTGTCGCCACGTGCGTTGGCGGAAGCCGTCGACTGGATGGACGCCGTCCGTGAGGCAGTTGGCCCCGAGACGGAGCTAATGGTGGATGCCCATGGCAGGTTTGATGTCGCATCAGCCATCGCTGGAGGACGTGCGCTCGAGCACATCAACCTGATCTGGTACGAAGAGCCGGTGCCGCCGGAAAGCTTCAAGGCGCTCAGACAGGTGAGGGAGAGCACAAACATCCCGATCTGCATGGGAGAACGGCACTTCACCCGTTACGACTACGTGACGATGCTGGAGGAGCGGTTGGTTGACTTCATCATGCCGGACATCTCATGGACCGGCGGCATCTCGGAAATGAAGCGGATCGCCTCGTTGGCCGAGCCGTTTTACGTCCGGATCAGCCCGCATGACGCCCTGGGGCCGGTCTCGATCATGGCCGGTTTCCACTGCTCCATGACCATCCCGAACTTCTACAGGCTCGAGTGCTTACACACCCGATTCCCGGATTTCGCCAAAATCATGGACCCGATGTTTGAGTACGACGGCAAGTGGATCAATCCGACCGATACACCCGGTCTCGGCGTCGCGCTGAATCACGAGACATTTGACGAATTTCTGGTGGACCCGTGGAGCGAAGAGGCTAGGGCGTTCCGCTAGGCCGGCAGTCTGGTAAACATCAACTCGGTGGGAAAAATCCGCGGTTGTCCGCCCCTGTTGTCCTCGACCTAATCCAGGAGATGCGGGAGTAAATCTTGTGCGGACCGCGGAATTTCGCCCTTCGGATTCATGCTCCACGAACGATATCCACTCGTGCAGGGTGGTGTTTTTCCAAGTAATTAATGAAGCCCGCGCGGAACGCCGCTGCAACTCGCTGTTGCACGGCGTAGACTCCCCGCCGGAAACAAACGGTAAACACCGTTGTGATTCCGGGAGTAGTATCGACTAACCGAACTCGCGACAGACGGTGATCGCGGTTCGGCACCCGTCCGATGTTGATGGCATCGAATCGGAGTAAATGGCACATCGTGCAGGGCGTCACCATGGCGTCCAACATTTGAGAGGCTTCAGACGGCCAGCAAAGCAAAACCCAACCAGAACCTAGCCAGCGTCGCGGGGAGACCCAACCGACGTAAGGTACCTCCCCCGGCTCAGTCCGCCAGCGTTCTCTGGCGGTTGGCCAAACTCACCACAACCACAAGCCCGGTTCTCCTTCTGTTCGGGTCCCTGGCGATCCTGGGCACATCCATCTTCTTCGTGCTCATTCCTGTTTTGCTTGGGAACGCCGTCGACGAAGCGATAACGCTCGTAGATGCCGGAACAGAATCCGATGCCGCCCGCTCTGCTTTGCTAGACGCCGCTATCGTCATCATTGCCGTCAGCGTTCTTCGTGGGATCTTCGCCTACGGTCAGATGTACGCCGGTGAAGTGCTCGGACAGAAACTCGCTACGGCGCTTCGGAATCAGTACTACGAGAAGCTGCAACGCTTGAGCTTCTCCTTCCACGACAACGCCCACACCGGCAACCTGATGTCACGCGGGATCTCGGACATCGACGGTGTCCGCATGTTCGCCCACACAGGCATGTTGCGTGTCCTCTACCTGATCCTGCTGATCACCGGCAGCGCCTACCTGATGCTGACACTTGACTGGCAACTCGGTCTGCTGACGTTGGCGTTCGTACCCATCGTCGCTTTCCGCGGCACGATCATGCGTCTCCGCTCCCGAAACATCTGGATCCAGATTCAAGAGCAGATGGGAATCGTTAATACGGCCCTTCAGGAAAACCTTGGCGGGGTCCGTGTCGTCCGATCTTTCGCGGGTCAGGAACATGAAGAGAAGAAATTCGCCACTTCGTCCGAAGAGGTGAAAGGTCTGATGGACAAAGCCGCCGAGATCCGTGCATCTAACGGCAGTTTCATGTCCTTCTCCCTGCTGGTCGCCTACTCCGTGCTGCTGTGGTTCGGCGGAACTAAAGTAATTGATGGCGACATGAGCGTCGGCGATTTAACTCGTTTCCTCACCTTCCTGGGCCTCCTCCAGATGCCCATCAGAATGCTGCCGATGCTAATCAACTCATGGGCGCGTGCGTCCTCAGGTGGTGCGAGGCTCTTCGAAGTCCTGGACCTGGAACTTCCCATCCAGAACAGCGAGAACGCACAGCCCCTGAAGGTCACCGAAGGGGTACTTCGCTATGAGGACGTTTCGTTCTCCTACGACGACATGCCCGTCATCAAAAACATCAGCTTTGAGGCCAGACCTGGCCACACCGTTGGTATTGTTGGCCCGCCCGGAAGCGGTAAAACCACTATCGCCCAGTTGGCACCGCGCCACTACAACGTGGACTCCGGCAGAATCACTATCGACGGCCAGGACATACGCGGCGTAACGCTTGAATCACTCAGGCAACGGGTACGACTGGTTCAACAGGACACTTTCCTGTTCAGGGACACTGTGAGCGACAACATCGCTTACGGGGAACCGGACGCGGAAGAAGGCCGGATCATCGACTCGGCTGAAGACGCCAAGCTTCACCAGCACATCACCGGCATGGCTGAAGGCTATGAGTCCATGGTCGGTGAACGGGGTGTCTCCCTCTCCGGCGGCCAGCGCCAGCGCATGGCCATCGCCCGGGCGATCGTTCTCCAACCCAAGATATTCATATTTGACGACTCAACTTCTGCAATTGACGCCGCAACAGAACGGTTGATCCGTGATCAGATATCGAAGCGTGCGGCGGATGCCACCACCATCATCATCGCCCATCGTCTCAGCAGCCTCCTGGGAGCGGACGAAATCCTGGTGATCGATGAGGGCCGCATCATTGAACGCGGTTCACATCAAGAACTGCTGGAGTTGAATGGCCGTTACCGGGAGATGCACGACCTGCAGGTACGACCGACTGACGACCTTAGTGGTGACTGGTTGACGATGGGTGATGCCCCACAACCGACGGGAGGCGATGATTAATGGCCTCTAATGTAGGTTCTTCAGGCAAGCGCGAACGCAAATCTACCCTCATGGGTGAGGGCAAGCGTCTACCTCCGGGTCAGTACCTGGACATGGATGACGTATTTGGACCTTCATTTGACGGGGAGGTGTTCAAGCGCTTCCTCGGGTTCGTCGCTCCATACAAGAAGAGAGTGATCGTCGGGTTGATCGCCGTTCTGGCGTTCAGCCTATCGACGCTAGCCGTTCCTCTGATCGTCCAGTACGCCGTGGACGACGCCCTTGAGATTGGGGGCAGCAGGAACCAACTCGCATGGGTGACCGGGGTTTTGCTGGTTGTCGCCGTTATCAACTGGGCTTCAAACCATATCCAGCAGGTCGTGGTCGGCCATATGTCGAACGCTATGCTGTTCGACATCCGACGAGCCATGTTCCACCACCTACAGCGCGTGGGACTCTCATTCTCAGACAAGACCGAAGTCGGGGCAGTCATGTCTCGTACCCAGGGTGACACCGGTGCTCTCCAGGAATTCATGGAGACGATGGTCCAGGCCCTTGGCGACATTGCGATCCTGATCGGAATCGTCGCCGTACTCCTGTTCCTTGATGTCCGGCTGGCACTCCTGGTTCTAACCGTAATTCCGATCATGATGGGGCTGCGCCTCGTCTGGTTGCCGCGTGCCCGAAAACGCTTCCTGTACGCCCGAATAACGCAGTCGATATGCAACGGTGCGCTGGGACAGAACGTGAACGGCGTTCGTGTCGTTCAGGGCATGCGCCGCGAACCGGTCAACCTGGCCCGATACGAGGGCCTGACCTCTAACAATCTCCGTGCCGCCACAATGGCCGCCCAGTTCAGCGCCATCCTGATGCCGGTGGTGGAGCTTCTGACCGGCGTTGCATGGGCTATCGTCATCGTAGTCGGCGGCCTGTTCGTCCTGGACGGCGATATGACCATCGGGACGATGATCGCCTTCCTGATGCTGGTCCGACAGTTCTTCGACCCGATCCGCAACCTCACGATGCACTACAACGTGCTTCAACGGGCAATGGCGGCGGGGGAGCGAATCTTTGAACTTCTGGACATTCCGACAGAGGTTGAGGACAAAGACGGCGCCGCCGACCTCGACAAGATCGACGGCTCGATTGAGTTCAAGAACGTCACATTTGGATACGACCCAACTCATCCGGTCCTTCATGATGTTTCGTTCAAAGTGGAGCCTGGAGAGGTAGTGGCACTGGTTGGACCAACCGGTTCAGGAAAGACCAGCATCACGGCGCTCACGCACCGTTTCTATGACGTACAGGAAGGCACTATTAAGCTCGGCGGGCACGATGTCCGAGATATCACGCAGGAGACCATCGGACACCATGTCGGCATGGTCCTTCAAGAGCCGTTCTTGTTCTCAGAAACAGTGCTGGACAACATCCGCTACAACACCCGTGGAGCGACGCGGGAACAGATCGTGGAGGCGGCGAAAACCGTCGGCGCGCACGACTTCATTGAGAAGTTGGCGGATGGATACGACACCGTGCTCGAGGAGCGTGGCTCCAACCTGTCCATCGGGCAGAGGCAGCTCATCAGCTTTGCGCGCGCAATCGTTGCGGACACGGAGATCCTGGTCCTGGACGAAGCCACGGCGAGTATCGACAGCTATACCGAGCTGATGATCCAGAAGGCGCTGGCGAAGTTGCTGGAAGGCCGTACGGGAGTCATGATCGCCCACCGGCTGGCGACGATCCGCGGTGCAGACAGGATCATCGTGCTCCAGGACGGTCGAATCGTTGAGATCGGCAATCACGACGAGCTGATGGCCGAGAAGGGCCTCTACTTCAAGCTCTACTCGCTCAACTACTCGTCCTTTGACGACATCCCGGAAGAGATCATCCAGGAAGTCGCAGCCTCAGTGGCAGGCGAATCGGGCCGCTAAACCCTGGCCGGGGGCTATCTGGCCCCCTCCCCCCGTGGGAGAGGGCTAGGGTGAGGGAGGATAAACACGACGGCAAAGCCGTCGCTCCCCTAAAGCAGCGTCCCTTGCGAAGTTCCGTCCCCGAGTCGACTCGGCGGTATACCGGCGTGCACAGACCCCTCTGAAGTAACACGCCGTCCGCCGGGAGTCCGGATGATGAAGCCCATCTTCAGTAGGAAGGGCTCGACCACATCCTCCAGCGTTTGCGGCTCCTCATTGACAGTCGCCGCTATCGCAGCGATCCCGGCAGGTCCGCCCCGGTACTGGTGTGCAAGCGTCGTCAGATAAAGCCGGTCTAGCCGGTCCAGCCCAAGCTCGTCCACACCCTCCATATTCAACGCCGCTGCTGCGACATCCTGCGTCAGCCGACCATCCGCCTCCACCTGGGTGAAGTCCCGAACCCGTCGTAACAATCGGTTCGCGATCCGCGGCGTACCTCGTGAGCGGCGTGCGATCTCCGCAGCGCCTTCCTCATTTGCCTCAACGCCAAGAATCCCGGCGGATCGCTTCACTACAGAGGTCAACTCCTCGTCCGAGTAGTACTCCATGTGATAGACCATGCCGAACCGGTCCCTTAGAGGGGAACTGAGAAGCCCTGCCCGGGTGGTGGCGCCCACTAGTGTGAACGGCTGGAGCGGGAAGCTCAGTGTCTTTGCGTACGCACCGGCTCCGGTAACGAAATCGACCCGGTAATCCTCCATCGCCGAGTACAAATACTCTTCGACGGCGCTGGACAGGCGGTGAATCTCATCGATAAATAGGACAGCCCCGGCCTCAAGATTGGACAAAAGTCCAACCATGTCGGCAGGTCTTTCAAGCGCCGGTCCAGAGGTGTGCTCCAATCGCACGTTCATCTCACGGGCGATGATGTGTGCGAGCGTCGTCTTTCCAAGTCCCGGCGGACCGTGAAACAGCACGTGATCGACCGGCTCTCCCCGGTTTACAGCCGCCTTCACTGCGATCTTAAGGCTGTGCATCACGTTCTTCTGGCCGACGTACTCCTCAAAGTCACGAGGTCGTAGTTGGAGAATCGCCTGGTCTTCGGAATCGGCGCGTTCACCCGCAACGATCCGTAACTCGGCGTCTGCCGCCTGTTCGGCTTCGTTGGCCTGGTCGTCGTCACCACCCAGGGTGACCTTCTCTCTTGCCAACGCTTTTAATCCTTGGAGTGATTTGGGGAGTGATGCATGGGGTGATTGGGCATCGTCGTGAGCTTATCCCGCTACGGCCTGTGCCTTGAATATCTCTCGAATCAACTCTTCAGGCGCAGTTGCCAGTTCCGGGTTCGCCATGATGGCCTCGTCCACGTCCCGTTCCGCCTCCGGTTGTCGGTAACCAAGATTTACCAGCACTTCGACCGCCTCGTCACGACCCGTACCAGCGCCAACGGCAACCTTGGCCGGTGCATCATCGTAGCCCTCATCCCGCAGCATGGCCGTCTCCACAACCTTGCCCTTGAGCGTGGCAACAATCTTTTGCGCCGCCCGTGCACCGATGCCCGGCATACGCTGAAGCACCCGCAGATCTTCCGCCTCGATGGCCTGTGCGATAGTCGAGACGGAGAAGATCATCGCCTTCGCTGCTCGCACGGGTCCAAGACCTTCTACCTGGATCAGTTGCTCGAAGAAAGCCCGCTCATGTGGTCGCTGGAATCCCACGAGGACCGGTTTCGGCTGCCTGTCCGTCACGTGGTAATACGTTTCTAGCCCCAGTTCATCGCCCACGTTGGTCGGTCGTGCCGACAATGCACTCATCACGAACTTCGGAACCACGATCTGGTAGCCAACCCCGCCGGCGTTGATCACGACGATCTCTTCAGACCTGTCGAAGCGATGGACCTTGCCTTCGATATAGCTAATCAAATTTCTTGTCCCCGCTTGGTTAACACCGAATTACCGGTCAAATCGCTTTCGCCACCGGGCTGTCTGACATCATGGCATGGGCGATGGCGATGGAGAACGCATCTGCCACGTGTTCGTTATCCAGTCCCGGCAATCTCAAGTGAACCGCTACAGCCTGCTGGACCTGCTCTTTGTCCGCCCGTCCTGATCCGGTCACGAGGTTTTTTGCCTGGGTCGGCTGGTAGTTGAACACCGGAATGCCCGCCTCGCCAGCAGCGAGAACAACGACGCCGCGTGCGTGACCCATGATGATCGCAGTTTTCAGATTGCGATACCGGGAATGAAGGTCCTCGACGGCCATTGCATTAGGTTTGTGCTCTTCGAGAACTTCTTTGATGTCGCGGTAGATCGAAGCCAGCCGAAACTCCAGCGCCTCTGATGCCTTCGTTTTGGAAACCCCGCCTTCCACGGCGACGTGCGACCGCCCGTTCACATCAATCACACCGTATCCGGTGTTAACGAGTCCTGGGTCTACGCCGATAATTCGCATGTAAGGAGAGCCTGGCGGGCCACAGTGGCCGGGAGGAACAAAGTTGGAGCGGTGTCGGATCAGTGCCGACGGATAGTGCAATATTCCTGTTTGCCCGCGTCAAGTGTCAACGCGCCGCCGTCGCTCTCCCGCGCTATGATCTTGGCCGCACATACTCAACGAGCCGCGAAGATGCTCGCACTCGCCCCTTTTGGGCAACCCGCTGAGGACCACATCCAACCCCGGCGGGCTCACAAGGAAATAAAAAGAAGGAAACATGGCCGAACCTGAATCGATAATGGTGGTCACCCCGCACCCGGACGACTCCGAGTCTGCGGCGGGCGGGACGATCGCTAAATGGTGCGCAGAGGGCAAGAAAGTCACTCTCGTGGTCTGCACAAACGGCGACAAAGGAACGAGTGACCGATCGATCAATCCGGTTGACCTGGCGAAGACTCGAGAGAAAGAGACGCTTGAAGCGGCCCGCGTGTACGGTCTTGCTGGCGTTGAGTTCCTGAGGTTTCCGGATCAGGCCCTGGATGACACCACCGAGTTCCGGGAGCGCCTTGTCTGGGCGATTCGCAAGCACAAGCCGGACCTTTTCATGTGCATCGATCCCGGACGGCCATACATACGTCATCGAGATCACTACTACTCTGGTCGCGTAGCGTTAGATGCCGTGTTCCCGTACTCTCGGGACCACCTGGCCTTTCCGGAGCACCTTGATGCTGGACTTGAACCCCACAAGATCGAAGAGATCTGGTTGTTCAGGCCGCAGGAACCCGACACCTACGTAGATGTCACCGACCACTTCGAGACACGACAGAACGCCCTGCACTCGCATGTGAGCCAGGTCGGCCTACGGGATCCGGAGCGAGACGAACGCTCCAGGAAGCGTCTGGCCGAGACAGGTAAGACGGCTGGTATGGAGCTGGCCGAGTCCTTCAAAAAGATAGAGATGTTCAGGTAGTAGCCACTTCGGCAGAAATCAGGCCCATGCAGCCCTTCTACACGCAACAACAGGAACTACTTAAGGCCACCGTCAGCGAGTTTGCCGCAAATGAAGTTGCGCCGTTGGCCGTCGAAGTAGATGCAGAAGAGAAGTTTCCGAAGAAGCAGATGGAGGGTCTCGCAGACCTCGGGCTGCTCGGGTTGAGCATCTCCGAGGAGGCTGGTGGCGCTGGTGGGGGTTACCGAGATCTCATGGTCGTGCTGGAGGAGCTTGGCGCAGTTTGCGGCTCTACAAGTACGGTGGTCGCCACACACATCTCGCTTTCCGCACAAACCATCGCCAAGAATGGCGATGAGGATCAGTTGCGGCGATTCATCCCGGACATGGCCGCCGGAAAACGAATCGGTGCCTTTGCGCTTACAGAACCGGGCACGGGATCAGACGCCCTGATGCTGTCCACCACGGCTGTTCAGGACGGCGACGACTACGTGGTGAACGGCACGAAGCACTTCATCACTAACTCCGAAGCGGCCGACATCTTCGTCGTATTTGTTACCCATGACCGGGCACTTCGCTACAAAGGCATAAGCGCGCTGGTTATCGAACGTGACACGCCCGGATTCAGCATCGTTCCGCAGCACGGAAAGATGGGTATGCGTGGTTCATCTACGGCCGAGTTGATCTTTGATGACTGCCGGGTTCCCGTGGCAAACAGGCTCGGCGGCGAAGGCGAGGGCTACTCCATAGCGCTCAAAACGCTTGATTCAAGTCGGGTGTCCATAGCGGCGCAGTGCATCGGACTCGCACGGGGAGCACTGGATGCAGCGATCTCGTACGCAACGCAACGTGAGGCATTCGGCGGACCACTCTCGGACAAACAGGCCATCGCATTCATGCTTGCGGATATGGCGACAGAGGTAGACGCGGCGCGGCTCATGACCTATCGGGCTGCAGCACTGGTGGATGAAGGCCTGCCGCATGGCGTCGAATCGGCTATGGCGAAGCTGTACGCATCGGAATCAGCGGGTCGTGTCGCCCACAAAGCACTGCAGGTCCATGGTGGAACCGGCTACTTCCAGCCTTCAACCGTTGAACGTATCTACCGCGACCAGCGTGTGACGGAAATTTACGAAGGAACCTCTGAGATCCAGAAACTGGTCATTTCACGAGCGTTGATCGACAACGCAAACGGTTAAACGCCAGTGTTTGACCGTTCACAAACGGAAATACAGACCTCCATCACACCCTGCCCAAACACGCCTTTGTTGCACCCGCGAACCCTGAGCGCGATAATTTCCCGGTTAATTCGAATACACCATGTGAGTGACCGCGCCCGGATCTGGTGCAGCGACCGCTCGTAAAGCCTCGTATAACGGGGCAGTGAGCCGGAACACGTTCCGGAATATCTAAACCACCAATCCCATGATCTATAACGTCGCGGCCCTTCTCTCTGGAGAGCTAGGAATTTCCCGCGTCTATTCGATCGAAGACGAGTCCATCACGCATGAAGGCGGAGACTTTCATGGCATATCTGGCTCGGTCAAACTCACCCGCACCGACCGCGGGATACTCCTTCGTGGCAAGGCCACAGGCGCGGGCATCAACGAATGCGCACGTTGCCTGGAAACCGCAGTCACGGTTCTCCACACCGTAGTGGAGGACGAATACTTTCCAGTGAACGGCGACCTCGGCCCGGGATCATCACTCCTGAGGCAAGAGATCGTAGAAGAAGAGGAAATACCAGAGTTCTGGATAGATGAAGCGAACGATCTGGACACGTCAGAGGCGCTGAGGCAGGGTTTCATATCTGAAACGCCCCTCGTGAACCTTTGTAAGCCAGACTGCGCCGGAATCTGCCCGGAGTGTGGAAACAACCAAAATACAAACCCCTGTGAGTGTGAAGTCAGGAATATCGACCCAAGACTCGCTGGACTGCTTGACCTGAAAATCTAAGGAATCACTTGTAACAGGGCCGTAACAACCCAAATTCGCAACGCGTATACCTTGCGTACTGAATTGGGTGATATGAGACTCGCATCTCGAATCGGTCCTCTGGAGAACCTGTCATATGGCCCCGCTTCCAAAGAAAAAACATTCCCGTGCCCGTAAGGGCGGCCGTGCCGCTCATCACTTCCTGTCACGGGGTGCCCTTTCCGTCTGCCAGCAGTGCAGGTCGGTCAAGTTGCCGCATCGGGTATGTCCCACTTGCGGTTACTACAAAGGCCGCTCCGTAATTGACGTGCAGGAGCCGGGAGTTGAGGTTTCAGAGATCGACGAACACGCAGGACACAACCACTAGATCAAGCCAACCGGCCCCCTCAGACCGCACTAGCAGGAGCAGTTAAAACCTGATGTCAGCAATCTCCCAGATTGAAAAGGTCGCCTACCTTTTCCCCGGCCAGGGCTCACAGAGCGTCGGGATGGGCAAAGACCTCTACGACGGCTCGAAAGCCGCAAAAGCGGTCTTTGATGAAATAGATGACACCCTCGGCCGGTCGCTTACCTCGATCATGTTCGAAGGTCCCCAGGAAGAACTGACCAAGACAGAGAACGCACAGCCCGCCATCACAGCGGTCTCCCTCGCCGCCTACAAGGCGCTTGAAGAGTCGAAAGGCAGCAGCCCGGACATCGCAATGGTGGCCGGACACAGCCTGGGTGAATACAGCTCGCTGGCCGTCGCAGGCGCACTGAGCATCGCTGACACCGCCCGACTGGTTGTAGAACGTGGCCGCCTCATGCAGCATGCATGCGACGAGCGACCCGGCGGCATGGCTGCACTTCTCGGCATCGATGAGCTCTCCGTCGAGGAAATCTGCACCGAGACCGGCACCTACATCTCGAACATCAACACCGATGACCAGATCATCGTCTCAGGCGATCACATGGCCCTTGCCAAGGCGATCGACCTTGCTGCGGCCCGTGGCGCACGCAAATGCGTACCACTTCCGGTGGGCGGCGCATTCCACTCAGGGCTTATGGAGCCGGCGCGCTCTGGCTTGCTGGACGTCATCGACTCGCTCGACTGGCACGACCCCGCGGTTCCGGTGATCGCAAACTGCGACGCCCGTTCCATCACGACGGCTGCGGAGATCAAAGAAGAGTTGGGCATGCAGATCATGTCCTGCGTCCGCTGGTCTGACTCAATTCGGTTCATGCTCGGCAACGGCGTGCGCGACTTCGTTGAAGTCGGACAGGGCAAGGTGCTCGCCGGGATGATGAGGCGGATCGATCGTGAGGCCAACATGTCAAACATCTCCGACATGGAGTCCGTAGTAGCGCTCGCCAGCTAAGTAGCGGCGAGCCAGTGACTGACAGTTCTGGTGTACGTCGTTCAGGCATTGAGTTATGAGGTTGTCTTGACCGGCGCGCCCCAGAATCCCCGGAAACCCTCGAATCCAAGGTATCAGGGCAATATAAATCCGGATGATGCTGCTCCGCGCCGGTATGACGAGCGCGGAGACGATATTCCGTTACCGGAGCCGCCGCCTGAAACGCTTTCACCGCAAACACCGGGTTTGATCCACATGGAGCCGGATTTCGAGACGGAATCTGAAACTCCCACAGGCCGTCGTGCTGCACGTGCTGCGGCCGTACAGGCACTGTATGAGGCGGAGAGCACAGGACATCCGGCGACTACGGCTCTGGAGCAGATAGCGGAACGTGACGGCCTCGAAAAGGATTTACAGGCCTTCGCTTTGCGGCTGGTTGAGGCGGTAGAAATGAACAGGCTGACCCTGGATGACCGACTTGCCGTACTGGCCCCGGCCCGTCCGGTTGCACGGATAGACCGTGTGGACAGGACAATCCTGCGGTTGGCGCTCGCAGAACTAGCGTTTGAGGGGGATGATGAGGCTCCACCGGCCGTGATTGCGAACGAAGCGGTGGAGATAGCGAGGTTGTACGGTTCCGAAACGTCTCCAAGGTTTGTGAACGGAGTCCTCGGGACGGTGCTAGGATAATCGGCCTTCGGATGAAGTCGAAACATACTTGACCGGACACGGGGGCATGCTTTTAGGATGGCTCCCGACAACTACAGACCAAGACCAAAAACAGTTAATTAAGAAACACCCCTGTTACGGAGGTAACGAATGGCGACGGTTTTCGAGCGGGTGCGTGACATCGCAGCCGACAAACTCAGCGTGGAGCCCGATGACATTCAGCTTGAGTCGTCCTTCACCGAGGACCTCGAAGCTGACTCGCTTGACGTGGTCGAGCTGATCATGGCACTCGAGGAAGAGTTCGGCGGCAATGACGACACGCCGTTGGAGATATCTGACGAGGACGCCGAAACCCTGAACACCGTTCAGGACGTCGTGGACTACCTCGGCACAAAAGGCGTAGGCGACGAGTAACCGCTTTCCACACCCACTCCGCCGGTAACTGACTGGAAAGCGGAGGGGCACGGCCGCCAGAGCCGAGGCACTGCATGACGGAACCGCCTGTCGGTCCGGAACGCGTGGCCCCGGATCGCACAAACACCAGAGGCGATGAGTACATCGAAGAGATGTCCTCCATCGACCGGATTGCCGCGGCCGTCACAAGTTGCACAAAATGTGGCCTCGCGGGAACGCGCACCCACGCCGTTCCCGGCGAAGGCTCGGACTCGCCGTCGATCATGTTTATCGGCGAGGGTCCGGGTGCTAACGAAGACCAGCAAGGTCGGCCATTCATCGGTCGTGCCGGGAAATTACTGGACGAGCTGCTCGGAGTAGTGCCGTTACGACGCTCAGATGTGTACATCACCAACGTGGTGAAGTGTCGTCCGCCAGACAATCGTGACCCGCTGCCTGAAGAAGTCCGCGCATGCTGGCCCTACCTGGAAGCGCAGATCAGGCTGCTGAAACCCCACGTCATCGCCACCCTCGGGCGGCATGCGATGAACAGGTTCCTGCCCGGTACCCGTATCTCAGACGAGCACGGTCGCGCCACGGTCTGGCGTGACATCGTCGTATTCCCGCTCTACCACCCGGCGGCGGCGCTTCGATCCACCACATTGCGGCAAACCCTTGAGAACGACATCAGGCACCTGCCGGAGGCCGTACTACAGTCGTTGGAGATGAACTCTTCTCAAGGAACGAAAGACCCTGAACCTGAAGTCGCGGCGGATTCCAAACCGTCGGAAGAGGATGATCCTGGTCAGAGCAGACTGTTCTGAAGTCCTTCTCGTGCTGATCTGGATAGATGGATATCCCCGTTAGCGGCTCTAGATACCGCACAATAGACCCACATCAGACCAGTACAAATCGACATCGATAGCTAGCGTCGCCGTGGTAGCTAAGCCACAACAGGCTTCTACCCGACGCTTTTCCACACATAACCCCAAACGTAACTCTGGAGCCATATGGCCAACGAAGCACTAAAAGTCCTCCCGCTAGGCGGGCTGGGCGAAGTCGGCAAAAACATGATGGTCCTCGAAACCGACGAGGACATCGTGATAATCGACGCAGGCGTCTTGTTCCCGGAAGATGACATGCCGGGCATCGACATCGTCATCCCCAACATCGACTACCTGATCGAGAACCTGGACCGTGTCCGGGCCATCCTCATCACCCACGGTCACGAAGACCACATCGGCGCCCTTCCGCACATCATGAAGTCGCTGCCCGTGCCGATCTATGCGCCCAACATGGCAATGGCGCTGATCCGTAACAAGCTGAAAGAACGCGGACTCCTGCGGGAAGCCGACCTCACCATCGTCAAACCCGGCGAAATGTACAGCTTCGGACACACCCTACAAGCCGAGTGGTTTGACGTGTGTCACAGCATCCCTGATGCCATGGGCATAGCACTCCGAACACCGCTCGGGACTGTTGTACACACCGGAGATTTCCGGCTGGATAATGACCCGACCATCGGCGAACCGACAGATTTCGCGCGTATGGCGGAGATCGCAGCAGACGGCATATTCCTGCTCATGGCGGACTCCACGTACGCCGAGAACGAGGGTTACTCCGGCTCGGACCGTGAGGTCGCACAGACACTACACGACGTGATCGGAAACGCCGAGGGGCGTGTCCTGGTGGCGAGTTTCGCTTCGCAGATCGCCCGAATCCAGATGGTCGCTGATGCAGCGGTCGCCCACAGGCGTCGACTCGCAATCGTCGGCCGCAGCATGGTCAACAATCTGAAGATCTCTCGCGACCTCGGGCACCTGAACATCAAGGACGAGACACTCATCAGCGCCAAAGAGGCGCTCGGTCTGCCCGACAACCGTGTCATCTACATGAACACGGGCGCACAGGGCGAGCCGCAATCGGCACTGGCGCGCATGGCGGCGGGGACGCATCAGGATGTCGACATTCGCGAGGGCGATACCGTCATCATCTCAGCCACACCTATCCCTGGTAACGAAACCTCTGTAAGCAACCTGATCAACGATCTCGTCGAGCAGGGTGCAAACGTCGTGACTCACAACACCCGGAACGTCCACGTCCACGGACACGCGGCCCGGGAAGAACTTCGTGCGGTCCTGAATCTTCTGCAGCCCCGCCACTTTGTGCCGGTCCACGGCGAGTACCGCATGTTGCGGGCGCACGTAGATCTCGCTATCGAACACGGCGTTCATGAAGATGACGCCTTCCTGTTGCAGGACGGCGATGTGCTCCGCTTGACGGAAGACACGGCGGAGGTCGTGGACCAGATACCAGCGGGTCACGTATTCATTCACGGCCATGGCATCTGGGACGAGCACGGAAACGTGATCGTGGAACGTCGCTTGCTGGCCCGAGATGGATTCGTCGTGGTTGTCCTTGGACGAAACTCCAAGAGCCAGGTCGTCGGCCGTCCACGGATCGTCTCAAGCGGCTTTGTGCATTACGCAGAGGCAGAGGCACTTTTCGAAGATGCCATAGATGAGTTGGACACCGTTCTTGACCGTGATTCAGGTACATCCCTACAGTGGAACGAGGTCGAGGCTGTGACGAAGAAAACGGTCGGCCGTTTCTTCAGCCAGCGCACACGCCGCCGACCCACCATCATCACGGTGCCCTTTGATGTGTAAACCCATGTCAAGGAACGGGCGAGGGTGTCGTAAAGAAATGACGCGGCGATCAGCCATCGATTAACGGCGATGCCGACACCTTAGATTCACGAGAGGAGGCGCAATGATAAGCGGAGCAATTCACACAATTGGATCTCTGACGCGTCGCCTCTCTGTAGGCGGCTACGAGTACGCCTCGGTCGGAGTCACAGCAACCGCCGTTAACTCCTACTCGCGTGCGGCGGTCATCGTGATCGCCACCACACTCATCCTGTGGGTGCTGGCGTACGATGATCTGAAGTTCCACCTCGGATGGTCCGCCGTCCCGCTGTTCATCTGGGCCGCCGCCGCCATCGGCATACTGAACGTCGCCCCACAGCTACTCAAGCTCTACTGGCGCTACGCCCTGGCGACGACCGTGCTTGGGCTTGCGATAGTCGGCGCTCTCGGATCACTGCAAATACCTGAGTTCTTTGCCAGTACCGCCACAATCAACCAGTCGTACGGCGGCTCATTCGGTAACTACATAGCTCGATGGCCGTTGGTGTGGGACGAGTCGGGAGGATCCACGGGCGAGCAGGCACTTGCGTTCGTACGTGTCATCGTGCTCGTGGGAATCGCTGCCGCTGCCGCCGGTCCGACCTATGCGGCGAAGACCTTCCATCTGATCGGCACGGGGCTCCTGGCGATAGGCGTTTTGCTAATTGCCGCCGGTGTCGGACTGGGGTCCCGGATATCCGCCTGGCGGGCATCACGCGCCACCTCCGGCCCAACTGCTGAGGAACTGATGAATGGCGCTGCGTCGATCGGCACAGAGGCTGATCTATTGGAGCATCCGTCTTTCGCCACTGACGCCATTGAACCTCCGCTCGCCGGAACGGTGAACCCTGAACTCGACATCACGGAAATAGATGTTCTTGCGGAAACGCAGGTCGATCCCGTGGCCCGCACGATTGTCGCTGATGTAGAAGTGCCGGTTGAGGATGATGACCTCGCCGACACGCTTGACCCAGAGGGCGATGAATCACTCATCGAGGGTGTCCCGGTTCCCGCCGTTCCCGTTCTGCCACCCTTCCTCCACGTGCCTCCATTCGCGTGGCCCCTTCCTGATGTCGGCATGCTCAAGGTCGCTCCGGAAGGGGGCGTTCCTGAATCTGAACTTGACGCTACATCCGAACTGATCGTCGAAACCCTGGCCGACCACGGAATTGAAGTCTCAGTCGGTGACGTCCGTGTTGGCCCACGGGTCACTATGTACGGCATCGTGCCCGGCTGGGGCAAAGGACGGGGATCCAAGAAATTAATCGAAGAAGGGGCGCCCGAACCCACCACACGAGCGGGCGGAGGCAAACGTGTCCGGGTAGACAATATCCTCGCCCGTGAGAAGGACCTGGCTCTGTCGTTGGCCTCGCCGAGTCTGCGTTTTGAAGCCCCCGTTCCGGGTGCATCGTTGGTGGGAATTGAAGTCCCGAACTCCCGGCCGACGCCGGTCACGCTCAGGACCGTTATCGAATCCGAAGCCTACGAAAAGTTCATCGAAGACGCCCCGCTCCCGGTCCCACTGGGCGTAGGAAGCGGCGGCGAGAGCGTCGTCATAGATCTGACACGCATGCCACACCTGCTTGTCGCCGGTGCGACCGGTTCAGGCAAGAGCGTGTGCATGAACACCATCGCCACCGGCCTCCTGATGAACAAAACACCCGAGGAAGTGCGGATAGTGATGATCGACCCCAAGCGGGTCGAACTTACCCCGTACACCGGAGTGCCCCATCTCTACGCCCCGCCCGTTGTAGAGCCAGACGTCGCTGTGGGCATCCTTAAGGCGCTTGTGGAAGAGATGTCCGACCGTTTCAAGGTTCTTGAGAGCGCGGGCGTCCGCAACATCGTCGCCTACAACGATCAGGCCGTCACAAAGATGCCCTACCTCGTCGTGATGGTGGACGAACTGGCGGACCTGATGTTGACCTCTGCTTCTGAAGTAGAACGACTCCTCTGCCGACTCGCGCAGCTAGGTCGCGCTACAGGAATCCACCTCGTCGTCGCAACACAACGTCCGTCCGTCGATGTCGTGACCGGCCTCATCAAGGCCAACTTCCCGAGCCGTATATCGTTCAGCGTCACGTCCCAGATCGACTCCCGGACCATTATCGATGGGCAGGGTGCGGAGAAATTGTTGGGCAAGGGCGACATGCTCTTCCTGCCGATCGACCGACCGAAGCCGATGCGCATACAGGGTGCTTTCCTCGGCGATCCAGAGGTGTCCGCTGTGGTCGATTTCTGGAAGGGCGTGGACGGTCCAAGGCTTCCGTCCATCGAACCGATAACCGCATCAGCAGACACCGGTGACTTTGGTGACGGCGGCCACGACGGCGATTCCCTGTTCGATCGTGCGAGCGAGATGGCGGGCGCACACAAGACACTTTCCGTATCACTGCTCCAACGTAGGTTGCGCATCGGGTACCCGCGTGCGGCCCGGCTTATGGACGAGCTTGAAGAGGCAGGAGTTGTGGGCATTGGAGAACCCGGCAAACCGAGGCCGGTTCTTTAGCATCCAAGTAACGGTGCATACTCCGACCCGTGGTTTCCGGGAGAGCCGTTGCGCCACCGTGCGGTGCCGATTCTGGGAAAGCGCGGTACTCTTGGTGGTACGAGGCTGCGCGTGACCAATATCACTCCACTGTTCCCGGGTCAGGATCCGCCTGACCACCCTGATCAGCACGAACTTGACCTGGTAGGCGTTCGTACAACCTGTCTCGCCTGTGGCGGAAGCCTCGAAGACAGCCCGACTTACGACCGATACCTGGTCTGCCCGCGCTGCCGGTTCCACTACACCATGTCCGCCCGAAGACGGGTCGACATGCTTGCCGACGCGGGAACATTTCGAGAGACATCCCGCTGGATCCGTTCGCTCGACCCGCTCTCTTTTTCCGCACGGGTCTCGTACCGAGAACGAATCCTACAGAACCAGGACCGCACCGGCCTCACCGAGGCCGTGATCACCGGCGTCTGCACCATCGGCGGCACGCCCGCTGTACTCATCGTTCTAGATTTCGGCTTCCTTGGCGGGAGCATGGGCCTCGTTGTCGGCGAGAAGGTTGCGCTGGCCCTCCAGCTTGCGGCGCGAAAGCGCTTCCCTGCCATCGCCGTCATCAACAGCGGTGGGGCCCGCATACAGGAAGGCGTCCTCTCGCTCATGCAGATGGCGAAGACTACCGTTGCCGCCAACGAGATGCACCGCCGCGGCGTTCCGCTGGTCTCAGTGCTTGGTGACCCGGCAACCGGACAGGTGTACGCCTCTTTCGGCACACAGGCAGATCTGATCTTCGCCGAACCCGGTGCGCATGTCGGCTTCGCCCCGTTCCGGGCGGTTAAAGAGCAGGCCAGTGGCTCGTTGTCACCCGGCCAGCACACCGGTGAGGTCCACTTCCGCCACGGCATGCTCGACGGCGTCGTAGATCGAGAGCAGATCAAGCACGTCGTATCGACCGTGCTCGAACTCTTAAGGCCGGAATTCAGGCTCGCCAAGCGACGTCGTGGACGACCGCCGCGCACCCGACCGCGTCGTATGGAGGCGTGGGAGATGGTGCAACTCGCTCGTCATCCCGATCGACCAACGGCGCGACATTTCATAGATCAAGTCTTCGCCAACCTCGTTGAATTACATGGCGACCGCCAGTACGCCGACGCGCCCGAAGTTATTACGGGTATCGCCCGTCTGGCGGGTCAGTCGGTGGTCGTTATCGGCCAGGAAAAGACACCTCCAAGCGGAATGATCTCGTCTTCAGAAGACGACACCCCGGAAGGTCTATCGGCCAGCGGCTCGATAACGCCCGAGGGCTTCGGTAAAGCCCGCCGCGCCATCCGGTTTGCAGCCCGATTCAACCTGCCGATAGTCACGCTTGTGGATACGCCCGGATCAGCACTGGACCTTGAGGCATGGGAACGCGGGCAGGCGCACGCCATTTCTCAGACCATCTCAACGCTGCTCGATGTCGAAGTTCCCACCATCTCCGTGCTGATCGGGGAGGGTGGTAGCGAGGCGGCGCTTGCCTTTGCGGTCACGGACCGCGTGCTCATGCTCCAGAACGCCATATACACGCCCATATCGCCTGAAAGAGCCGCTGTAGCCGAGCTACGTGACTCTGCCGCCGCCGAGCAAGTCGTGGGAGCGCTCCGGCTCACCTCCATCGACAGTCGTCGCATGGGAATCATCGACGAGATCGTCCGGGAACCGGATGGCGGCGCGCACGTCGACCCGTTGGAAGCTTCCAGGCTGCTCAAGCGTGCTCTGATGATCGAGATTACGGAAGTTGTGGAACGACACCGCCGAACGCTTGTCAGGCGACGCCAGCGAAAATATCGCAATATTGGAGAGTCCGGCCGACCGTTCCGGTCAGCACTACGCCGTGAGCTGAGCGTGTGGAGCAGGGCGCTCGGCGCAAGCGTGCGAGCGCTGAGATCTGGTAACGATCCGGGCGCAGAGTTACCTGAAGAGCTGGACGGCGATTCGTCCGGCGGTTGAAGCCGGCCCACAACCACAACCACAACGTAGGGGCGGATTCGTATCCGACCGAGGGTCGATGGTGATCGGTCCTACTGGCCCGGTAACACAAACCGCTCTATCGCCTGCGCCACACCGTCCTCGTACACGTCGCCAACCGACTCCGCCGCCGCGGCGCGCACCTCATCCAACGCACTGCCCATGGCGACCGGCATCCCCGCCACGGCAAACGCTTCCAAATCGTTGTGAGAATCGCCCACAAACACGACCCCGTCCAGTGACACACCCATCCGCTGCGCCCAGCTCCGGACAGCTGTGCCCTTATCGATCCCCTTTCGGGTGTAGTTCACGTACCACCGTTTCCCGTCGTGCCCTTGCGACAGAATCGCGTTTACGTCATCCGATGCCAGTTCCACAGCCTTCCGCACGGCCTCTTCCTGAAACTCCACGGGTGCGTCCCGATCGAACGTGGAAGCAGCGATCACCGTTATCTCCCACGTCTGGATCTCATTGAGAGAGCGGGCCATCTTCCAGCCATCTACGGCAAAGAACCGCATTCCACGCCCGGGTAGCGCCGAAGTGATTGACCGCGCGTCATCGACTTCCAGCGGGTACGACTCGATGGTGGAGTTGTCAGTCGGATTGAGCAGACGACCACCGTTGTCGGAAATCTGAGGGGTTGTCAGCCCCATTTCGCGTGCATAGCGCGCTACGTCTGTCGGTTCCCTGCCCGAAGCGATCGCCACGGGCACGTGTTCGGCGGCTCGTCCCACCGCTTCAATCACACGAGGCGACAGACGGTCCTCCCCATCTAGCAAGGTGCCGTCCAGGTCAAGGATCAGGCCCGTAGCCCGGCCCAACCAGCGTTCTCCCGGGTTCGAATCCGCTATGTCAGCACCTCGAATTGGCCCTCTGGATCCTCGCCCGCCATCACGCGTCGGGCGTTCTGGTACGAGAAGACAAGCGCTCGTTCCACGCGCTCCTCGGACGAGCCTGCAAGATGCGGCGTTACGACCACGTTGTCCATATTCAGGAGCGGATTGTCGACCGGCGTCGGTTCGACCTCAAACACATCCAGACCGGCCGCCCGAATCTCACCGTTGTTCAGCGCGTCGATGAGATCGGCCTCGTTCTGCACCGGACCACGGCAGGTGTTGATGAAGATGGCCGATTCCTTCATCAGAGAAAACGCGTGGGCATCCATCATCCCGAGTGTCCCCGAGAAAAGCGGTACATGCACGGTCACGATGTCTGAGATCTTGAGCAATTCTTCAAAACCAACACGCCGGACCCCGAGTTCTTGCTCGACTTCTGCCGGAATCGATGCCGTGTCGTAGTAGATCACCTCGGTGGGGCCGAAACCGCGGACCATTTGTGCGACGAGCCGCCCGATATTCCCAAGGCCGATGATCCCGATGGTCTTGCCGCCGACTTCGTAAACACCGGACCGCACCGGATTGCGCCAAGTGCCGTCACGTACGCCCTCGATGCCCGGCACGAACTTGTGCTGCACCGTCAGCATCAATCCAAGTGCGTGCTCCGCGACGGACCGAGCGATCTGTGGAGAGTTGTTGGAGACGAAGATCCCCTGTTCCCGCACCGCCGGGACGTCGATCTGGTCATATCCGGCGCTCATGAGCTGTAGCATCTTTAACTTTGGAAGCTGGACCATCTCTTCGTACGGCATGGCCAGTCCACCGAGTATCAGGACTTCGGTATCCGCCAGCAGCTCCTTGCGCTCTTCCCACGAGAGGCCCGTGTCCACGACCGATACATCAAGGTCGTCCGGAGCAAGCGATTCAGCAAGCCGTACACGGTCGTTCGGTTCGGAGTAGAAGGCAACTCGGCTCATGGGGAACTCCAGTGCGTCTGGTATCGGGTCGGGCCGCCAGAATAGCACCGGATCGCTTAAATCAGGACCCGTCACAATTGACGCTCTGGCTCCACGAATTTACGCTTG
>JABIGL010000161.1 GCA_018650185.1 Chloroflexota bacterium | reverse complement strand
CTACGCGGAGAGTTTCAACGGGAAGTTCCGGGATGAGCTTCTGAACCGTGAGATCTTTTACACGCTGAAGGAGGTGCAAATACTGACCGAAATGTGGCGAAGGGAGTACAACACGATCCGACCTCATGGCTCCCTGGGCTACAGGCCGCCGGCGCCAGAGACATTTGTGCCGGCCGTCCCAGAGGCGGCCGGACTAACATAATCCCTGGTATCGCTTCAGGGGGCAGGTCACTGGGGCGGTGCCTGCAGTCACTTCGATCCCTGATACCTCTTCCCAAAACCCTGTCACCTTGGTTACAGACACCGAGGCCCAGTTCGCTCCAGGTGTTCAACCGTCCAGCATCGGTCCCGAAGACAGCCTTCTACAGGTCAAGTTACAGGGCGCTGAAGAGGGCAGACTACCTTTGCAAAACGGTGGGGTCATCAGACTGGACAACGACCTTCTGGCAGAGATATTTGTCGACCCATATCCGACGAATACGCTCACAGCCTGGGTGGATCTTTATCTACAAGACAACTCTGGACAACCAGTTTCGGACGCCAGGGTTGTAATTGATTACGACATGTTCTCCATGGCTCACGGTCCGTTTTTCAGCCTCGCTGAGAAGAAATTGGACGGTCATTACATCTTCCGGTTGGACTACATCATGTACGGCCCATGGGGTCAGTTACTGCAGGTGCAACCGAAGGGGTCGGACCAGGAGCACAAGTTAGAAGTCACTATCGTGGCGAAGCCTTAGAAGATTTTCATGCCAGTTTCAGACACATACGACAGCTCCGTCGCCGTTTCAAAAGGCCTCAGACAGCGCGTCCGACGGATTGGAAAGCGCTGGGTGTTCCCGGGCCTTGTTGTGATCGCAGCTGCACCGATCATATTGATCGCCATTGTTCTTTTGCGATCGGACCCATCAGGTACGTCTACTACCCGGGTTCAGCCGCAGACGTCTGAAGTCATCAGTACCGAAGTTCCGAAGGTGTTCGTGCAGGATGATCGACTCATTCGGGATTTATCACTGGCCCTTACCGAACTCGCGATTGGAACAGAAGACGCTGAAGTTGACGCCATATTGGGGCATCCTGCACTTTTGACGGCCGTTCTTGGGTCTGAAGGTGCCAGCGAGGATTCGATCGTAATTTTCGTGAACGAGAATGTTCACGAGGACACATTTGCGACCGAGCAACCCAGTGTTTGGCTCCGTGTTGACGGTTCTGAGCGGCTTGAACCGACCGCGTCCCGTGTAACACGAAGTGATATTCACCACCGCACGGTGCGCTTCGAGTGGGATGTGGAGGGCCTCTCTCCGATGCCACAACTGATTGAAGAGGATCACAGGCTAGTTCTATTGGTAGATCCAGTATCGACCGGCAATACGCTCATCTGGGATCTACCGTTCGCATTTTCAAGCACTATCAAAGCAGCGATCGCCGAGATGGAGTCGACGATATCACCCGTTACGGTGAATGAAGGCGGCGCTGAAATCGACGGGTCGACCGTGACTGATGGAACCGCGGCGAGTCCCGGACAGGCCCTTCGCCGAAATCTGTATGGGGTTTCATACGGCGGGGTCGATGGAATCGAAATCTCTGCTACGTTTGGTACCGAAGACTACTTCAAGACATCGTTCCCGGCGGGTGCAGTCGATATATACATGCCAGATGGACAGGCCGCATTTGTGGTTTCAGAGAGCACCCGGATCGAAAACTTGCCCGGTGATCCACCGGAGCTCACGCTGAACCTGGACGGCACGCGATATGAGGCGGATATGTTGGATTACAAGGTGTCCTCTGAACATAGCCGGATTACGGTTTTCAGATTTCCGACGACGACATCCGATTTGGCGGCGGCCGATGAGATGTCACTTGAACTTCCCGATGGAAAGACGATGAACTGGGTTGTTTCAACCGTTCACCAGGGTGGGAAGTGAACATCTGATTGCTGGCGTAGTAGCCTCCGGGTCGCCCGATGTGGAAGACATGATCGAAGGCTGCGATCACGTCGGTTGGCGGCGTAAAATATTGGCGGTTATGGTTATCGTGTCCCGTACACTCCCTTCGTATCCAGACTGCCGCTAACAACTTGATAAGCACCTCCCAGCATCCCAACCTTTCAACGCATCCGGCTGTTGAGGTGCGCGGCCTGTCCCATCGATATCCGGTCGGGAACAAAACCGTCGCTGCGCTTCAGGGCGTCAATCTGACGGTCAACGACGGCGAGTTCGTGGCTGTCGTTGGACCGTCTGGATGCGGCAAGACAACACTGCTCAGCATCATTGCCGGTCTGTTACCTCCGACCGACGGACAGGTATCAGTTCTTGGGGGCGACACGGGGTCAGCCAGGCGATCTCAAGAACTCGGATTGGTCACTCAGGATCCCGGGCTGCTGCCGTGGCTGGATGTGGCCTCCAACGTTCGCCTGACGCTTGATATCACGGGGCACGTTGATGCTGCGGACGAACGAGTCAATGAGCTACTGGAACGCGTCGGAATATCACACTTTGCCCGGTACTACCCGGGCCAGTTGTCCGGAGGGATGCGCCAGCGCGTCGCTCTGGCCCGGGCACTCGTTCATCACCCGCGATTGCTCCTGATGGATGAACCCTTTGGCGCACTGGATGAGATTTCCAGGGAAGAAATGCGCTTCGAACTGTTGAAAGTTTGGGAGCAGGAGCGAACATCGGTCGTATTTGTCACGCACTCCATACGTGAGGCCGTATTACTTGCGGACCGGGTCGTCGTCATCAACGGGCAGCCCGGCCGTGTAACGGACGTGGTGGAGATCGATCTTGAACGTCCACGCTCGGAATCGATGGAGGAGGGTCCTCGGTATCAGTCCTTGCTGGCTGATGTGAAAGGGCTGCTCGTATCCGGCAACGATCCGTCTGACTCTCTTTCCGCAGTTCCTGAGGACCGAACTTGAATCGTCAAATTCGGCGCAAGGTCATCATCATCCTGACTCCCGTACTTGCGTCCGCGTTGCTGCTGGCGGTGTGGGAGACATGGGTCCGGGTAAAAGACGTGAAGGAATATTTACTTCCCACGCCCAGCGCCGTACTGACCGCCTTGATCGATGATCCGGGCCGGTACGCAGAAGGGGCGCGCCTCTCACTCCAGGCGGCGCTCGGAGGGTTGTTACTGGCTAGCCTGGGAGCTTTCATCCTCGCGGTGGCGATGGCCCACTCCCGTGCATTGGAACGGGCCCTCTATCCTCCGGCGCTGGCGCTAAAGGTCACTCCTGTTGTGGCGGTGGCTCCCCTGTTCACCATATGGTTCGGATTCGGGCTCGCTCCAAAGGTATTGATCGCAGCAATGATCACCTTCTTCCCGATGCTCGTGAACAGCGTGGTCGGGTTGCGCAGCATTGATCCCCGGGCTCACGACTTCATGAGAACGATCAATGCCTCTCCGTGGCAGATATTCTGGCGGCTGCGCGTGCCTTCATCGCTCCCGTACGTTTTCGCCGGACTTCGGATCTCGGTCCCGCTATCGTTGATCGGTGCAGTTGTGGCGGAATTCCTGTCCGGCTCAGCCGGTATGGGTCAAATCATTCTTATCGCCAACGGCGATTTTGACACCCCGGCCCTGTTCGGCGCGATTTTCGTGCTCGCCGCGTTGGGGATCGTATTAACTTCAAGCGTAGCCCTCGTAGAGCGTAGGGTTCTGTTCTGGCATCACTCGTCCGTGAGCCTGTGAATGACCAGCGAGTCTGAAATCAGGAGTGGAATGAACCGATTCTGGCGATCAAACAGGCGTAGTCGACCGATGCCAATTCTTACTGTGACCGGCGTACTGATCATTGTGATCGCCGCCTTCACGGCGGGCTGCTCAAGTAGCGCCGAAGACGTGGAGTTGGCTGACTTGACCTTTATGGCGGGGTTCAGGGCACAGGCCAATCTGCCGTTTGTCGCAGCCTACGTTGCACAAGATCAGGGGTTCTTTGCTGACGAAAAACTCAACGTCTCGATCCGTCACTCGAGCGGCCAGAATGAACATCTGAAACTATTACTTGAGGACGAGGTTCAGTTCACCACGGGCACAGCCGCGCAAGTTCTACGAAGGCGTGCCGATGAAATCCCGATTAAAGCCGTTGCGTTGTTTGGACAGCGCGGTGACCAGGGTTTCGTAACCCGTGCGGATTCGGGAATTGAAACGCCATCGGACTTCGAGGGGCGATCTGTGGGATTCAAGGCCGGTGTAGTTCCGGCGGAGCTCCATGCGCTTCTGAAAAACGTCGGGCTCAGTGTCGATGATGTTGAGCTCAGGGCCGTCGGATTTGATCCGCGGGTTTTCATCGAGAACGCCGTGGACGTTTACCCGGTATTCCTGGATAACGAACCGGATACCATCCGGCGCGCCGGCCTAGATATCAACGTAATTGATCCCCAGGAGTTCGGGGTGCCCACATTGGGGCTGACCTACCTCGTAACCGAGGAGATGCTCGCCGAACGGCGTGATGTAATCGAACGATTCCTACGCGCCACGTTACGGGCAGTCGAATGGATCAAGACGCACGTGGATGAAGCCGTGGCGATCACGCTTACCTACGCGGACGGAGCTGACCCGGAACACCAACGATTCCTGCTCACGACGGACCTTGAGAACGCGGAGCGGGCTGACGGAATCGGCCGCGGAACGCTGGCTCAGTGGTCAGCGCTCACCGACGTGCTGGTCGAGTTCGAGGTGCTTGAGTCGGCCGTGGATGTCGCGTCGGCCTTCGATGGTTCGCTCATTGACGCACTTTATGAGGACGGTCAGATAAATTAAGCGTGACTCAAATTACAGTGGTAGCCCTCGGGACGCGTGATTGCCGAGTCCCGAGGCACTTCAGGGGCAAGCCGCGGATACGTGTCGCTACTTCATCGTCCCCGAGCGGAACGAGTTCCGGGTCACACCATCCCGGGGTTGCCCCCGGTCAGGGTGCAGCTTCCTGCCGTGATTGTTAGATCACGTGGAAGAGCAACAAGTGCTCTCTCAGGACATCGATGCCGAAGTCGTTTTCCACGTCCCGGAGGACTGAGTGGATGTGGTTCGCATCGTTCTGGCGATTGTCGTACTCGATGACGAAATCACCGCTGTGAATTCGATAGTAGTGGTTCTGCCCGTGTTCCATGCCGCCTGACCAGGCCAGGTGGAAGTTCTCTACACCGTCTTCGCTGATCTGATTGAGAACCTTGCCGACTCCCTTATCAGCGATGTCGTCTCGTACCTGGCTCGTGTATTCGGTGATCAGGGAAGTGAGCATCTCTTTCTGGGTGCCGTTCATCTGCCCGCCGCGAATCCCTTCCTCTTTTGGGATCAGCGCTTTGGAGCTGTTGTACGTGAGGATGTCAAAAGGCGCATCCTCGGCAATTACGGCCTTCGACCGCTGGCTGGAGTCGAGGGTGTTGGCAAGCTCAAGTGCCATGGTTTCTCGGTCGCCCAGGATGTTACGTCCGGCGTGCGGGAAGCCGGCCGGTACGATCGCCGGGTTGGAGCCGAAGAAAAACGGCGTTGTTGAAATGACTTCATCGCGATAGATGTGCATATGTATCGATATGTGGTGACCTTCTATGCGCCAGCCCCAGGGATCGCTGCCGAGCGGGTCGCCGAAAACGGTCCAGTAGTAGAGCTCAGGGTCACGGACGAACGACCTGATCCCGGCGGCTTTCTCCATCGGGCCGAGGATCGTTTCGTGCTCGATGATCAGGTGCGCTCTCGAGTTGGCGGACTTGCTGAGCCCGGAGGCCATGAGGGCGTATGCCAGAGTGCGCTGATTTTCATCCATATCGCGCAGCGGTAGACCGTGACGGTTCATAGGCGGGTAGTACCAGAAGACCCGTTCGCCATCGTTGAAGTGAAAAAGCGTCTTGGACTTCTGGTCCGCCGAGAGGCTATCGACGAACTTTACGCACGCCTCCCGCATCTCTTTTACGGCAGGGGATTGGTGGTCGTGATCGTGGTCGTCATGATCGTGATCGTGCGTCGTCATGTCTGCTCCTCCTGCGTCGGTGGAAAATGTCTAGGAAGGGATTCGGAAACGTTTCGGGCTGCCAAGCGTCACGAATATATCCACCCTGTCCTTACGAAGCAAACATCGCCCGTTCATCCACAGGTGGTCGGTTCGAATTCAATTGCCGGTGGTTCATCAAACACGAATACACAGGATCAGCTACCGCCTTGGCTTGAATCTTCAGACTGACAGAGCTGATTCTCGATGTGACGTCCGTTGAAACTAGTGCGGGTAGTTCAGCATCTTCCGAATACATCCCTCTTGGCGGGCGGTGCCGGTAGGACTACCCTCCACTACGACCGCGTCACAAGCCTGAGGGAGTGCCATATGCCTGCTACGTCTCATCGACCCCTGGATCCGGAGAATCCGGACATCCTGTACGGCTCAACCAGCTCCCTGTGGGACGCACGTCACCCGATTGAGTGGGCGATCAAGCGGATCGCCGCCCTTGGCCTGCAAGGGATTGAGCCGTATGCGAAGCAGATCGAGAACCATCGCGCCGATCCGCTTGCACTCAAGGAGAAGTTCGACGAGTCGGGTGTGACGCTGATCGACGTCTCAAACGGTGCTCAAGGTCAGTCGACAATCTTCACCGACCCGGCAGAGACACCAAAGACGATCACCGATCACGTAGCGTTCGCACGCGACTTCCTTCAGCCCTTCGGCTGCGATGTCTGGAAGGTCAACATGGGGCCGCGCCCTGCCGAAGGCACTACGGACGACGAGTTGAAGATCCTTACCGAGACGCTGAACGAGATCGGCCGCCAGACGAAAGAGATGGGTATCCGCCTCGCGCCCCACCCGCATGTCTGGGGCCCGGTCGAGCGTGAGCATGAGGTCAGAGCGATGCTCGACATGACCGACCCTGAATACGTGTGGTTCACACCCGATACCGGGCAATTGACCCTGGGCGGGCTGGATGCGGTCCAGATCATGAGCGACTACCTGCCTCGCATCGCCGAGGTGCACCTGAAGGACACGTACGAGAAGTACCGTGGCAACAAGGCGACCCCCACACGGGAGCAGCATGCCCAGGCCAGCGTGTATCACAACCTGGGTGGTGGAGGCGTGGACTTCCCGGCCGTGATGAAGCTTTTGCGAGACCAGAGTTTCAAGGGCTGGGTCATGCTGGACGTGGACGGCCCGCGTGAGGGTGATGATGGCTTCGATTCGATCGGCGGAAACCTTGATCTTGCGGTCGACGATTATCTAAACCACAACGTCAACTATCTGCGTGTGGTTCTGGGCGTGGATCTGCCGCCTTTCGATTAAGTCCGCGAGGGTCAGGCGACGGCCAGAGATCATGCCCCCGGCGCAATTCAGCGCCGGTGGGCGTTAACTGCGGGGACATCGCGTTCGGCGAAGCGGGCGTGTCGGAATGGATGCGGGTCTACCAGTGGCTCGTCGCCGAGGACAAGATCGGCCGCAAGTTGGCCTCCGGCCGGTCCGAGAGCAAAGCCGTGACCGGAGAATCCCGTCGCGATAAGAAGGCCAGTTGGACCGCCGTCGGCCGGTCCAATGATGGGTGCCTGGTCTGGCGTTGAATCTATGTTTCCGGCCCAGGCCGACTCTATTCCTACTCCTGCGAGAGCCGGGAATGCCCGGTGGAAAGCCGCCAGGGTCGCACGCACGGCTTTTGCGTTCGCCGGAGGATCAATCTGCCGGTGGCGTTGCCAGAAACTGCGTCGTGCCGATGAACCCGGCACGAGTGCGGCCAGGTCCCTGAATAGGGGTCGCCCGATGCGCATACGCAACCAGCGACGATTCTTCCAGGCCACGGGCAGAAACCAGCGCATGTCCCGAAAAAGGCCAAGGTCTACGTCATAGATCGCTTCTTCTCCACCCGCCAACACAAACCGGCCAGCGCGGTCCTGTCGGAACGTGAAACCATCAGCCCATCCTGTGGCGTCAGTGACCGGCGCCACGGGCTCTGTCCGCACGACCGTTGATCGGACTGCACGCTGTGGGAATCGGACACCAAGCGGACGGGTCAGCCGTCCTGACCAGGCTCCTGCGGCACAGATGACCGTGCTCGCGTGTATCGGGCCTCGCTCCGTGAGCACCCCGGTTACGGCTCCACCCGCGGTGTCGATGGCCGTTACAGCGCAGTCGGTTATCACATGTGCTCCGTGCCGCTTTGCGGCGTCGGCAAATGCGGTGGTGACCAGTGAGGGATCGGCCTGGCCATCCGTGGGGAGGTGGAGTGCGCCGGTCCACCGGCCCGTCATTCCGGGCACCACTTCGGCAACCTGATCGCTAGTTAGGACGGTCGTCTCTAGCCCGGCGTTACGAGCGTCCTGTCCCCACATCTCGAACTCCGCCAGGTCGACGTCATCGAAGCCAAGGCTAATATTGCCGCCCTGGGCCCACCCGACATCTGCGTCGAGTTCTTCCGCGAGTCCTTGCCATATGCGGACGGACGCGACCGCAAGAGGGATCAGATGAGGGTAGCGGACCTGCTGGTGGACCCATCCCCAGTTGCGGGTCGATTGCTCGTACCCGATCGGCCCCTTATCGACCAGCGTGACCGCCATTCCACGGCGCGCGAGACGATAGGCGGTCGCACACCCGATGATTCCGCCGCCGATGATTACGACATCTGTTGAGCTGTCCAGTTCGACCATCCGGCGAGGCTAGCACACGCGAGGGTGTGGCCCCCTCCGAGTCGAATTTTGTAGCCTCCCTTGGGGAGTTGGATGCGGGGCACCGGGTTGAGCAAGGCGATCCCCGGTTCGGGACATATTCGTTCCAGGGGGGCTGCAAATTGTGGCTCTGTACGTGAAACTTGAACGGCACTCAGACATCATGTGTGTGAGGTTGTATCTCACGACATCCTCATCGTCTCGGTCGTAGGTTCATAGGGAAGGCCCTTAAATAGTGGGGTCAGCCGGGCCACCCGGTAAAAGCGGGACGCCCACAACGAGGTAGATCATGTTCAACCGGATTCTGCTCCCACTGGACGGGTCTGAAACATCGGAGAGCATCCTGGCATGGGTTATGCCACTGGCCGCGCGGTGGAAGTCAGAAATTATCCTGACGACCGTCATCGAGGCCAACCCGAAGCCGGAGTTTGCCCTCACGCCTGGCGGATTTGGACCGTCAGCTGTGCCACCCGAAGTGATCTCAGCCCGCGAAGGGCTTCGCGACACATATGAACGCGCCGTGACAGCTGCCACGCGATATCTCGAATCGGTTGAGCGGCGGTTCAGGGACGACTCTGTGGACATTTCATACGAGGTCGTGTCCGGAGCACCCGAAGAACGGATTGTGGAAGAAGCGATTGAGCGAGAAGTTGACCTGATCGCGATGGCCACGCATCGCGAATCGCCGGTCAGTCGCGGTGTGCTCGGAAGCGTCGCCGACCGGGTGCTTCGGTCATCGCCGCTGCCTGTGCTGCTGCTACGGCCCAGGAGATTATCCGGCGGGACGGAAGATGCCGAAGCCGAATACGAGCCGATCACCAACGTGGTCGTTCCGCTGGACCTCTCGGAGAATTCCGAATCTGTGATGGAGTCCGCCAGGGGGTTGGCCGATGCGATGGATGCCCGGCTCCGTCTGGTCACGGCGACGGCCGGGGTTTACATGGAACCACCCAGCTGGGGCGCGTGGCGAGGCCACTTTTACACAGGCGGACAGCTCCGATCTGAAGCTCGGGAGTACCTGGACAAATTCGTTAACGAGGCCGCCGATGCGGGAATAGATGCTGAATCGATAGCTGTGAGTGGAGATCCGGAGCGAGAGATCATCCGCGTGGCCCGTGAGACACCCGGTTCGATGGTAGTTATGGCCTCCAGCGGTCTGAGTCGTTTCCGTAGATGGATGATCGGATCGGTTACGGACAAAGTCGTCCGTGGCGCAGAGTGCCCCGTACTCGTCCTTCCATACGTGGCCTCTCCGCCTACCGTGGAGACCGAAGCCGATGTGATACGCGTGGGGGAGGTCATGACAAGTCCTGCGATCACCGTCACAGGCGATGCCACGCTTGAGCAGGCCGCCCGGCTTATGGTCGACAACAACATCGGATCGTTGCCGGTCATTGATGATGAAGACATCATCATCGGGATGATCACCGAGAGCCTGTTCGTCCCTGCGATGCGTCATTTGCCATTTTCACGTGATCCGATCTACACCGTATTTGACAAGCCGATCGGTGGGGTGGAAGACATACCGGATGCACTCCACTCGCTGCGTAACCGTCCTATCCGAGAGATCATGACGGTGGGGCGCGCATCCATTACCGAGGATGCTCCGCTGGTCGAAGCCGTCCGACTGATGATGCGGGACTCCGTGTCCCACCTACCTGTTCACCTTGCAGGCAAGATCGTCGGGGTCGTCGCGCTGCATGACATGCTCTACCTCGTAGCTAACACGAACGGTGATTTGCCGGGACCGGCTCAGGGATCATGAATCCCAGGTGATGATCGTTCCGTAATTCTCTGAGTCGATCACGTGCCACGACGTGTGGTCGCGCATCCGCGTTTCATCTATATGATGATTTGCCGCATATTTCCGAATCGCAATGCAAAGTTGCGATCGAACAGTTGAACTCCCTTCAACGCAATCATGTATCTGATAACGGGTATTTTGGCGGACCATGTCCAACGATCTCGGAGTAACCTCGTCGCCGAAACGGGTGATGTATTCGAGCTGACAAGATGTCCAGCATGATCTGGCGACTATCGGAGCGATCCATGTTCCGCGTGGGCTTGCTCGCTGCGATTACGTTGATCGTGGCGTGTTCCAGCGACTCGGACCTCGTTGTCCCGCTTGATGGAGCGGACCAGGATCAGGCTGATGTATATGGGAGCATGTACTTCGATCAGCAGCCTTCTCCAGAACCTGCTGAATTCACCCTGCCCGCCGACGGAAACATACCGCCGATAGATCCGCCGCCAACCATCAACGACAAGCAAAGCGAACTCGCTGCGACGCCAACCGCGGTGCCAACGCCGAAGCCGACAACGACGGTGATCCCGTCCTCAAGATCAGATGTGGAGGCCGTTCCGACACCGCGAGGGTTGATTGCTCCGACGCCCACACCGGTCGTCCACATCGCCATCGACCCGTACGATGACGGACCAGGCGCATTCTTCCCGGTAGCAGCAGCTCCGATATCGTTCATCACAGATGACCGGGTATTCTCGTGTTCAATCGACGGCGAAGTTGACACGTTTGAACAAGTTCAGACGACGGTCGCCCTTGCCGCATCCAACGGCGAAACACTGAGGACATTAGTTGGAAGCGCTGGAGAGGCCAGTAGCTTATTGGCCACGCCGGACACGCGTGCCATCTCCATCGACTTCGACCCCGACCTGTACAGCGCGGTCGTCACTGGTAGCGCCGGATCCGTGCCCCCCCTGGCGAATCTGTTGGTCGGCAATATCGAACTCAACGATTTCGTCGTTCTCACGGCCGATGAAACAGGGGCGTTCTCCACCGATATCGCCGGAGTTGAAGGCACTCACGTCCTTGTGAAGCAGGACACGACGGGCAACTTCATCAACCCGGAGCGCGCCGCGCTCGACGAGAACCTGATCGCACCCGGCGTGTTGATCCAGATTCCCGTCATCCCGGCGTCGGATGGGATCGCATTCTCCGCCGGTGCAAAGCCGTGTTGCGGCGCAGACGCAATCGCTCCGTTTACAGTCACCGGCGTGCTCGAAACGGACCACATCGAACCAGGAGGTCAGGCACGCGTATCCGGAACCGTGACGGTGTTCACTGCTGCCGCAAACCGTCCGGCCAACGAGCAGTTCCAGTTACAGATGACCCTGCTTGGAGATGCTAATGGACGTCAGGTTGGCCGGGCCGGAAAGTTCGTTTCGCCATTCCTGACGCCAACCGGTCTACCAATCGAACGCACCCTCGGAAGCACGCCCATCGGCCGCTTCCTGGTCGGCGCTCAGGAAATCAGCTTCGAATTCAACGGGCGGCACTGGGTCGCCACTTTTGAGATGGATATCAGCGTCCCGGAACTCACGCGGGAAGGAACCTACAGCCTCGTTGCCGGAAATCTGTGGAACGTCACTGATGCGGCGCTTCCTCCGGTTTACGGGTTGCGCCCGTCGGACGTCTTTAACCGTGATCCCAACCAGTACCGTCCTAATCTGACAACGGTGGTGGTTGGAGATCCCAACCCGATGCGACTCACGACCACACTTCTTGCGGACCAGGTGGACGACGGCGCACGCGGCGGGCTTGTCGCTCGTGAAGATTTCGGCCTGTTCGATATCGGCGGTCGGTCGTCCACGCGTCACGAGGCTGCTATACCGAGGTTGGACCCTTACGGGACTCCGTGGTCGTACCAGCTCGACCCTTTTGCGCCGATGTTGGATGTGGTGGACCGTGCACTTCCTGGAGCACCGGCCCTGAACCCGGACTTCTCAGCGAGCGCATTGAAGGTGACCGTGGAGCGGCCTGATGGCAGCATAGATGTGCTCGGCCCCGCCCCTTTGACCAGATATGGCGTCAAATCTCCTCGAACCGCCTGGGACCAGCCGCTAGGGCTTGGCGGAGGTGAGTTACGCGAGATTCCGCAGTTGATGGGCGATGGAGACACGTTCGCGTACTCGTTCCCGACCGACGGTGATTATGTCGTCACTCTGAACGGCAAGGTTTCGGATGCGAACGGCAACGTGCACGGGATCTGCGGCACCTACGACGTGACCGTAGCGAACCACCTTGAGATCGAGACATCGATGCTCCCGACCACGCCTTTCGAGGTCGGCAACAGCATCGCCCCCACGGTTACGATCCTCCCAGGTGTTCCCGCCGAGATCGTTTACACCGTGACCCACGTCGCCGCCGACAAAGAGGTTGTTCAGCAGACCTTTAGCGGGACCGCCAATAACTACGGGTGGTGGGACGGGAATGGCGAGACATTCACATTTGATCGTGATGGCGAGTACCGGGTCGACGTAGACACCCGGTATACGGCGGACGACGGACGAATATGGGTGGGGCGAACAAGATTCGGCGGGGTGGTTGCCACGCCGAACGCACCTTTCGCAGTACATGGTCGCAGGGGCCCTGACGGCGAGTCTGATCTAGCGCGACCGTGGGCGTTTGAAGATTCTTTCGATAGTGAAGATGACGCCCACTGGCAGTTTCCGTATTTCACGGGTGACGTGCTGTGGGGAGACAGCGAGCCGGGTCCGGGTCAGGCAGTAATTACCCGAATGAGCATTCAGTCATTCGACGACGATAACGATCTCATTGAGCGCGCCCGAGAAGTGACCGAGAAGTTGGGCTCAGGCGGTGATCTTTCGTTGGAGCTGGCTCTACGCGCCGGGCAGATGCCGCTCACGCTTGGTCCCGAAAATACCGGTCTGCCGGGAACACACCCGGATGAAATATCACTCTGGTCGTACGTGTACGGTAGCGCGGAGCGGCCGGGAGTTCGGGTCCGGGAGACGATCCAGGGCGACGATATCAACGGGGCGTACTGGCGCTTTGATGATGCCTATCACGGACAGCTTGGCAATGGCCCTGATGGAGACCTTGCGGGGGAGTTCAAATTCCTCTACGGCGGCGCGGTTATCAGGGATGCCGTTGAGGATGAAGGAATCTACGCTATCTACGGCGCTTCCTGGATTCATACCGTGGAAGGCGACCCGTTGGGGTCACGACTGTTTCCGCCGTTCCAGGGCGCAGGCGGTGGTCCAAACGGAGGGCCGCTTTTCACTACGCATGGCCGTGAGATAGACATCTTCATGGTGCCGATGGCTGTACGTCCGGGTGCCGTGCTTGAGACCGGAGACACGTTCCGAATGGCGGGTCCGATTATGCCAACCCTTCCGAGCCTCGTGGACTACACGGTAATAGCGCCGGATGGTTCGAGGCGACAACTGGGTGGACGTGCCAATGCCGTCGGCTATTTTTATGACCCAGACGATGATTTTGTGGTGGATCAGGCAGGACTGTGGACGGTCGAGTTAACGGTCACCCACGATGGCCAGACGAGCGCTGGAGTCGTTCTTGCACCATTTCCGACGGGTGGCCCGCTAACGCCTGACGGTTTTTCGTTTAGCTTCGTCGTCGTGGATGGCGCAACGCACGATGTTAAATGGGCCACAGACCTATTCTCACTTCAGCCCGGCGAATGGTTTGCGGATCGTGATCGCGCCATATTCGCAACCTTGCTTCCGGACGGTTGGGCGGGAGACTCCGCCAGGCTAATCGTCACAATGCCGGGTAACGTTCTTATTGATCAGCAGGTCAATGTCAAGAACGGCCTGGTGGTTTGGGAGTTGAACGGCGAAGAGCTAAATCAGATCGCCACGAATTTCGACACGGGTGGCGGACTGTATGACACATTAACAATTACGTTATTTGCTGATGGCGAGATCGCTGGAACACCATCCACCGCGGTCGCCGCTATGATGACACACGGCGCGCGCACCCCCGAAATTCCACCAAATCCTGACCGGGAGCCCTGATTTAACTAATGCCAACCTGGCGAGATCGAACCATCCGGGTAACCATTGCAACAGTGTTGATCACACTCGTCGCTGCTTGTAGTGGCGACGTTGACAGCGATGTACAGGTGGACGACCCGACGGCCGCTCCAGCCTCTACCGCCGCACCAGACCCGACGCCAGTCCCGACCGTCGTCCCGACGGTAACGCCTGAGCCGATCCCGACAATGATCCCTCCTCGTGTCCCGGCGGTAGGTATCTCTGTGGGCACGGAGCCTTTTGTTGGGCCGCAGTCGTCCTCGGCGGTTGCAGTAACTCCTGATGGCCGGTTGCTAGTTGCCGTCAATCCCGACAGTGACTCCGTGACCATCGTGGACGCCGAGACATCAGCGGTGCTGGCAGAAGTCGGGGTGGGTGATGACCCGAGGACGCTTGCGATCACCCCGGACGGAAGCCATGCACTGGTCGCCAACCACGGTGACAGGACGGTGTCTGCGGTCAACCTTTCTGCATTTCAAGAAGTCGCGCTGTGGCCGGTCGGCGCAAAACCTTACGGGGTCGTGACCGACGGCCTTAACGCGTATGTCACCGAGTTCGGTACAGGAAGGTTACGTTCAATCCAACTGTCATCCGGGACTACGGTTGGAGAGATCGACGCCGGTCCGTTCCCGTCAGGGATAGCACTCGACCTGGATGGCGGCAAATTGCTGGTCACGCACCTGTTTGACGGCGATGTCACCATCGTGGAGACGCGTTCGTTCACATCAGAGATGACCATCTCCACCGGGCTGGATAACAACGTGTCCCAGGTAATTTCTGTGTCACCTGACGGCAGCCGCGCTTATGTCCCCCAGACACGAGCCAACGTCTCCAACCTGACGCTTTCTTTTGACTCCACCGTGTTTCCGGTGGTCAACGTCATAAACCTGGACGAACCAGCGTTGATCTCAAAGGAACGGATCACCCTGGACACTGCGGATAAACCGGTCAGCCTTCCGTTTGACGTAGCAATCACGCCAGATTCCAAACGGGTATTTGTACTGAACGCGGGAAGTGATGCCGTCTCCGTAATTGACCTGGAAACCAATCGTGGTGTCGCCCACCTAGTGGTCGGAGCGAACCCCCGTGGGATCGCCATATCGCCGGACGGCGGACGAGCGTACGTAAACAATGTTCTGGACGGCACGCTTAGCGTGATCGATACGGCGGCCCTAACGGTCATCGAGACGGTCAAGGTCACGAATATTCCTCTTGCTCCAGATATTCTCCTGGGCAAGCAGATTTTTAATTCCGCAGCGGACCCAGTGTTATCGACCGATGGCTGGATTGCCTGCTCGTCGTGCCATTTCGACGGTGGGGCGGACGCGAGAACATGGCTCGGATTCCCTGATGGTCCTCGAAACACACCAGCTCTGTTTGGCGTTGGAGAGACGCTGCCGATCCACTGGTCAGGAGACCTTGACGAACTTGAAGACGCGGAACTGACGATCCGTAACATCCAGGCCGGAACGGGCCTTATTGACGGTAACGAATTCGACTCACTTGGACCCAAGCATGCCGGGAAGTCCGTGGACCTGGACGCACTCGCCGCCTACATGGATTCCCTTGTCTCACTCCCAACTCCCCATCAAACGGAATCAGCCAACTTCGTCGCCGGGTTAAGCGTGTTTCATGCGGCTGGATGTGCTGAATGCCACGTTCCCGGAACCTTCGTCGATGGCGAGATACACGATGTAGGAACCGGGGATCCCGCACTCGAAAAGAACTCGCACGGACGTGGCACGCAGTTTGATACGCCGAGCCTTCGCGGGCTCTGGCTGACCGCCCCTTACTTCCACGACGGCACCGCGCCAACCTTGCAGGACGTACTCAAGGTCGGCGATGTCCACTCCGTAGCCGATCAACTCAGTGACGACGCGATAAGCGATCTTGTTGCCTATCTGTTGGCGTTGCCGGTTGGTACCGACAACCTGGATTCAGCGATCCTGGGGGGAACAATCGACTATGGCTGTCCGGGCGAGACAAACAGAGAAGGGGCGGCTCCTCCGTGGTGCTAAACGCTGGTCGGTAAACCACCTGATCAGCGCCATCTGACCAGTCGCCGTGACCCAATATGCGTGGGGTTTAACTCTACGGTCAATTTTTGTGCGAGAATCCGCCCGCCGACGTTATCTCCGGTAACTCTCTTCAGGAGGACGTCAGGTATCCAAAGTCCGAATTCGTGGTCTGAAAGGTACAGGTTCTAGTTACGTGAACGCAGTCAAAGATCTTTTGAAATCCGGGAAGACTATCGTCGGGACGGCTGGCTCCCCGCACCCCGAAGTTACGGCCGTGCTGGCTGATGCGGGATACGACTTCCTACTCTTCGACACACAGCACTCGCCCCACTACATGAAAGACCTGGCGCCCGGAATGCAGGCGACCAACGGCAAGAAGGCCGCACCGTTCGCACGGGTGGACTCCATCAGTTCAGAACAGATCCTCTTCGCGCTGGACGCCGGTGCCAGGGGAATCATTGTCCCGATGGTCAACACCAGGGCAGAGGCCGAATACATCGTCGAGTCCTGCAGGTACTACCCCGCTGGTAAGCGATCCAACGGTGGAGAGCGTGGCCAGTGGGGCGACACAAACAGTTACCAGGAATACATGGACACCGTGAACCGGGACCTCGTGATCATCCCGATGATCGAGACCAACGAGGCGATCGGCAATATCGACGACATTTTGAGTGTCGATGGCATCGATGTCGCACTCATCGGCCCGTCGGATTACTCCATCGAACTCGGGGTCACTCTGGACTACACCTCTGCTGGTTACGAGGCTGGACTGGACAAGCTGGCCGAGGCCGCCAAGAGGAATAACGTGGTCCCGGGTATGTACTTCATCCCGCCGGGAATGGACCCGAACTGGTTCGTCGCCAAGGGCTTCAAAATGTTCACTGTTCCGTGGGCAACTGCGGCGACTGAGGGCATCCAGAGCAACCTAAGCGGCATCAACCGGGACTAGTTTCGCCTCCGACTGGCATCAGCTGCCGGTCCGAAAACTTAGAATTGAGAAGGCCCGCCATATGGCGGG
>JABIGL010000153.1 GCA_018650185.1 Chloroflexota bacterium | reverse complement strand
CCCGCCATATGGCGGGCCTTCTTGTTAGGGTCGACGGTATGAAAATCGAATCAATCGAAATTTCGGTGTTCGAACTGCCGATGTACCCGTCCGTCACCCGGGTCGTCGAGTTCGGATCGTCATCAACTCCGCGTTGGAAACAGGCTTTTCCACCAGGCGGTGATGTCCCGGTACAGGTGATCAAGGTCCTTACGGACCAGGGCATCGAGGGCGTTTGCACCGTGGGTGACTGGCGGTACGCGGAGCTCAACTGGCAGCAGATAGCAACGCTGCGGGAGCTTGCTGTCGGCGAGGATCCGCTTGACCGGAATCGCCTCTGGTCGAAATTGAGCGCGGCGTCACGGTTCTTGAACCCCGTCTGGTGGGGTGGGTTCGACAACTGCCTCTGGGACATCGCTGGTAAGGCGGAGGGGCTACCTGTGGCGGAGATGCTTGGCGGGTCAAGGAAGAGCGCCACGGCGTACTACAACACCGCCGGTGGCACAGTCGAAGAGTTGATCCGGGACGGTGAACGTGGGATCGAGGCCGGGTATTCGACGCTGAAGGACCACCTGGCGTTTTTGTACGAAGACAACATCGACGCGTTTGAGAGCTTCAGGAACCACTTTGGTCCAGACGTCGGGCTGATGCACGATGCGGCACTTGCCAGCTACAACTACGACGAGGCCCTGGTAGTTGGAAGGGCACTTGAGGCAACCGACTTTATCTGGTTCGAGGAGCCGATAGACGATCGACTACACGATCAGAACAAGCAACTGTGCGATCTCCTGGACATTCCCATAGCGGGTGCCGAGACGCTAATGCACGATCCGGCACTGGGCGAGTTATGGCTGAAGGACGGAGCGGTCGATGTGCTCCGCGTCCACGCTCGTCACGGCACTACGGCAGTACAACGTCTGGCCGCTACCGCCGCAGATCTGGGAACAAATGTCGAACCAAACGCGTACGGCCCGCTCTTCGGGCTTGTCCACGCGCACGTAGTTTGCGGTATCCAGAACGTGGACTGGTTCGAGATCGCTCCGCCGCCGAACGGCGCGGCTATGGGTGAAGCAATCGGGCTGATGAACCCGGTCGTGCCGGTCAACGGCGCTGTTACCTACCCCGCAGCCCCCGGATGGGGCACGGAATGGGACTGGAAGCAGTTCGAAAAGAAACGCGTCGCAATCCTGTAACGCGTGGCGTTAGCCGGACACACTCAGAACTATCCGGCCACGCCCGTGAGTCGTCTCGCTCAGCTCGTGCGCCTGTTTCGCCTGATCCAGCGGGAACACCTTCTGGACCAGCGGCTTCGCTCCTCCGGCAGCGAATAACTCGTTCACGGTGTCGAAAATCTTGACCGAGTCGGTTGGCCGTCCGACCCGTATCGCCGTTACTCCGTGTTTCTCCGCCTGCTCCTGATCCGGGTCGCCAACGATGGTGACCAGGGTGCCGCCTCGCTTTAACGTCTGCCACGATTGCACTTGCACTGCACCACCCACAGTGTCCAGAACGAAGTCCACGTCTTTGGCCACCGTCTCGATGGGCGTATTCGTGTAATCAACGGCAACATCGACGCCCAGCGAGTTGATGAAATCGATGTTCCCGGAGGACGCCGTGCCTATCACGGTTGCGCCCTTCCACTTCGCCAGTTGTACGCCCCACATGCCAACTCCACCTGCCGCACCCTGCACGAGGATTGTCTGTCCCGATTCCAGGATAGCGGACTCGAAAAGCGCGACCCATGCGGTTCGGACACCGACGCCAAACGAAGCACCTTCCTCGAACGACATATTCGCCGGTTTCGGCACGAGACTGTTTGCGGGAGCGATTGCGTACTCGGCGTACGTTCCCTGCCCCGTGCCCCAGACCTCCTGCCCAGCCTCGAAGCCGTGCACTCCAGCTCCGACCTTCTCAACCAGGCCGGAAACATCGATACCCGGAGTTGCGGGCAGGTTCGGGTTCATGCCACTGCGTTGTTTCCAATCGACCGGGTTCACCCCGGCCGCACGGACCCTGACAAGAACCTCATCGGCACCCGGCTCTGGAACGGCAATCTCCTCAAGTTTCAGAACGTCCGCGCTGCCATTGTCGTGATATCGGATTGCTCGCATGATGTGTTGACCTCCAGCGTCGGTACGACAGACTCCCCGTCGCTCCCCGAGCCGCGAGTCTAACTCCGATGGTTCCTGATCGATTTCGTGAGAGAGGCCGTTCAAGCCGATCCATGTTCAATCGGTTAGAGTCATCGCCCATAACAGGTCAGCCACGACAAAATCTGCCGCACACAACCGCTGAGGACTCATATGAAAGCCGAATACAGGTTGAACAGGACCAAGACCGCCCTGATGAATGGGGAGGTGGTGAAGGTTCCGGAGATCAACCGGGTGTTTGATCCAACGGTGGTTGAGACCATTGCCGAGGTCGGCTACGGGTGTGTCTGGGTAGACATGGAGCACAGCCACGTCGATTTCAGAGACCTGTCTACGCTGGTGCTGGCTGCAAGAGCTCGTGATCTGGACGTATTCGTACGAATACCGCACGGGCCGTACAACCAGGTCATCAAGACCCTCGAGCTAGGCGCATCCGGCCTTATCTGGCCGCACTGCAAAACCGCAGATGAAGCACGGGCCTTCGTCAAGATGGCCAAGTTTCATCCGAAGGGTTTGAGGGGGATGGGTGGAGGCCGAGACTCGGGATTCGGAAACGCCGATAAGCCTGAATACTTCGACCTGGCGAACGACAACGTATTGCTTGGCGTGATGATCGAAGACGCAGAGGGTGTGGAGGCGTGTGAAGAGATCGCGGCGGTTGATGGTATCGACCTTCTGTTTGTCGGACCGGGCGACCTTTCACAAAGTTACGGAGTTCACCGTGAGCCGGGGTCCCCGATAGCCCAACCGAGAGTGCTCGCTGCGTTTGACCGCGTCGGCGAGGCCTGCCGAGCGAACGGTAAAGCGATGGGGACGGCCGTCGACCCCGGCGATGCCATGAAACTGGCGGCGGAGCGCGGAACGACGTGGTTCAACTGCTGTCACGACGTAAACGCGCTCACCATTGGCTACACGAGCGCTTTCGAGGCCACGGATGCCACGATCAGCGCGTCGAAGACCAACGGCTAAGGACGCCCACCGGTAGTGGGACCCCGGCTCATCAGTAGTTTTTGAGTGGGTACCGCCTGATCTGCGTGTCCTCGACTACACTCGCGCCCGGTCTTATCTCCAAACGCCACCAGTCTCGTCATGAAAGGCCCCGCTTAATGACCTGGGACCCCACTCAGTACCTCAAATTTGGCGACCACCGGTTGCGCCCCGCGATCGACCTGCTAAATCGTGTCGATCTCGATTCGCCAGAAACCGTATATGACCTTGGAGCGGGCACCGGCAACATCACCGAAATGCTCGCCGGACGCTGGCCTGAAGCACGCGTAGTCGGCGTAGACAACTCGCCGGAGATGCTTGAACGGGCGGAACGGATCGAGAACCTTGAGTGGCAGCAGGGCGACATCGGGACGTGGCGACCTGATGAACCAGCTGATCTGATCTTCTCGAACGCCGCACTGCACTGGATAACCGGCCATGAGGAGCTGTACAGCGGCCTCATGAACTCTGTTGCAGCGGACGGTCTGCTCGCCGTCCAGATGCCGCGCAACTTTGGGGCGCTGTCGCACACATCTATCTCGAAGGCCGCACTCGACGGACCGTGGCGGTCAACCCTTGAACCGTTGCTCAGGCCGGCCCCAGTCGAGCCGCCGGAATACTACGTACGCATCCTGTCTCCGCTGGCGAGTTCGCTCGACGTGTGGGAGACGGAATACATCCAGGTCCTCAGCGGGGACAACCCGGTGAAGGAGTGGACCAAGGGCACGTGGCTCATGCCGCTGCTAAGCGCGCTGGAAGAGCCGGAGCGAAGCGCGTTCGAGGCTGCCTATGGCGAACTAATACTGGACGCATATCCGAAGGAAAAGGACGGCACAACGCTGTTCCCGTTCCGGCGCATGTTCATCATCGCCCGTAAGTAATCGCGCTAAAGCCAGGACGTGACGTCTGAGCCGACGCGCCGCTTCGATGACGGTTCTTTCGCCGGGTAGCCGATGTAGAGACAACCGGCGACACGTGATGGCTCATTCACGCCGAGAGCCGCAGCAAGGTCCGCCGGTTTGCAGGGTTTACCCGTTGACCAGCCAACGCCCAGTCCACGGGCGTGTGCCGCGAGCATGAGGTTCTGCACGGCACAGGCAACCGCCGCGTAGTTCTCCTCTGCTATCTCATCTGAGTTGCCGGTCAGCGCGTAGGCGTACACGAGGCCCGGCGACTCCAGCAGTTCGTCGCGGGCTGAGTCTGCGCTTGCCTGCCGCTGGTTCGCGTTAGGCGTGTTCTCGAGCGTCCAGGCATGAACCAGATCACTCACTTTGCGACGTCCCTCGCCACCCTTCTTAAGCACATAAAAGCGCCACGGCTCCGTCATCCGGTGATTCGGTGCCCAGACAGCGGCCTCTATCAACTGCCGGAGCGTGGAGTCATCGATTGGGTCTGGTGCAAATTCGCGCACCGTACGCCGTGACTTGATCAGTTGATCGACGACCTTGATAGTTGCCGTGTCTTTGCCAGCCAAGCTTGTCTCCGATTTGAACTAGGGGGCCGTCGGCTCAGGTCGCACGGCGAATCGGGCGGAGATGGGATTTATTGGTGGCGGTCCCGGAGGACGTTCGCCTCCGTTTGCTGCCATCCGGTCCGCGTATTCGGATGCGAGGCGATCACGCAGGTCGTAGAACACCTGTCCCATTCGAGTTTCGTGATAGATCCATGTCCACATCCGCGTGCCGCCGGGTGAGTCAGATCCCGGCTGCTCGTTTGCCGCCTCCATGTAGTAGGCCTTAGCGTCATCAGCCATGTAGCGGATAGCGATAGGGAGTGGCTCCGACAGTCCGGAGAGTGGTTCCGGGTTCTCCCCGGACGCCACGTCAGCCAGGAAGGCTGCCACCTCAGGCATGGATTCCGGGGTCAGCCCGGATAGCCCAAAGGATGTGCGCCCCATGCGCCTCATCGATTCGGCATGCCAGGGAGCCAGCGAACCGACTTCCTGCAAAAGCGCCTGCTTCAGGGCTTCCGCTGGCGTCGTCGTGTCCGGGAGTGGTGGCAGCGGGATGGTGCAACTCCAGGCTGCATCCGTCTCTGCCGTGACCGGCGATTCAATCGGGTAATCTTCGATTACGGGGCCGGATTTCCGGTTAAACAGGCCAAGTAAAGACTTCAGCACACCTATCTGGAAATCAGCATCGTCCGGCACACCGAGCGGTCTCCCCAGCTCGAACGGTACCCATAGCGAGCGCGAGGGCATGATCTTTTCCGTGTGCTCCCGGACCAGGCTTATCGCCGCGGTCGGGACACCTTCGCCTTCGATCCAGTGCTGTAGCCCGCCAACGGCGCGCGTGCAGTTCGGTCAGACGGGTATAAGGATTACGGCGTTGACGCCGTCTTCCTTCAGAAGTTTGGCAACGCGGGGTGCCGTCTCGTCCATCCGGGACGGGTCCGTAGCACCCATAAATGAGTAGTGCCAACGGGCCACAGACCCGATCTCGCCACTGGCCTCAAGTTCCCTCAATCGCTCCAGCGGGAACACAAGATTAGGATCTTGCTGGAATCCGCTTCGATCAAAGTTGACTGAGACGTGACTCATAGTCAGCTCTGCGAAATCCAGGTCTCCCGGTATCAGCCGGTAATCGGCCGCACCACCGGCAAATTTCTCGTCGCTCGCTCGATGAATCCCCGCGGTGGAGATGATGGCGACACGTGCATCCTTTAGATCGGGAGCATCAGTCCAGGGTGCGGGTCCGTAGTCCGGGATGGGAAGGTTTAGCAGGCCCTCTGCGTATTCTTTCGGAAGATCTTTGAGTCTCACCATGATTTTTGAGAGTTCCTGACTTTCTTCGAGAACGGTGGTCCGCGCCGGAGTCGCGTCTGATTGCCGTTCAGCCCTGCTTCATAGTGACGAGCCCTACATCATCCCCGTTGGGTCTAGCCCGAGGAAGTAGCGCCCTCCGGTTTCGTAGTTCGTCGCTCGACCCTGTAACTGTTGAGCGATGACGTGCATGTCCTGGTAGCGTCGTTGCAGTTTGTTGCGCTTGAAGACAGCGTCAGATCCAAACATCTCGTACGCGGAATCCACCACAGCAGATGCCTGCCTGATGGCGTACGTTGCGGCGATCCGAACATCGATCCGCTTGTCCATATCGATCTCGCTGTGATCCTGTGCCGAGGTCCATGCGGCTGCTGTGGTGCTGCGCAGATATGTGTCGGCAGCACGGAGTATCGCCTCCGTTTCACCAATCTGGCGATGTACCGTCGACCTCTCGATCATCGCCCCGCCGACCGCACGCTGCGTTTTCTCCACGGCCAGTTTCGTGGCGTCGTCCAGGCAGGCCCGTGCCAGTGCGATTGAAATTGTGGCGAATCCGATCGGGAACAGGGGGGCCTTCTGCATCACGTACATCGGGCCGGGATCCCGGGGGGGATCAGACTCAAGGTACGTGAAGTTGTCCGGCACAAACACGTCGTTTATCTCGAAGCTGAAGCTAGCTGTGCCCCGAAGACCATTCACCTGCCAGGTGTCCAGCATGGTTGCATCTGACTTGGGCACCAGGAATGAGCGAGGTTCGCCCTTCACTCCCTGCACCGCTGTTCGAGCGGCGAGCCACGTGGAGTGACTGCTGCCGCTACTGAAATCCCAGTGACCGGAAAGCCGGTAGCCGCCGTCGGTTGGAACGGCGACCGCGTTTCCAGATGGTGGACCGTTGGTGACGATGCCGCGCTGCTCGCCCCAGATGGTCTGGGCGGCCTCGAGCGGCATTCGCGAGGAGTCCGTCGAGAAGATGTTGTTCTGGTTTACGCACCAAGCCGTGCTGGCGTCGGCACGGGCAAATATGCGAACAATCTCAACGAAACTAGGGTGATCTATCTCGGCGCCGCCGAGTGATTTTGGGACAAGGATCCGGAACAGTCCGGCGTCCGCCATCTCACCCGCGAGGTCGGCCGGAATCCGCCGTCCCTCGTCTATCTCCTCAACGCGCGACGCCGCTTGATCGGCGAAATGACGCGCTTTTTCTATGTACTCGGCTGAATCTGTATTGCTCATCGCTGGAGAATACTAATCGACGCGCAGCTACCTGTGTGACGCGCAATCGGCCAATACGAGACGCAAAGGTAGAGAAGAACGAAGCACCGTTTAACACGAGCAGGGTTCGGAACCTCCAACTTATATTCTGGGAGGTGCAAGATAGTCAGATAGACTCCAACTGTGACCACAAAGACGCCGGGTTAAAAGACTTCAGGAGAAGGTTAAATGGCACTGCGCGAATTTACGTGCGACAAGTGCGGGGCGAAGACCTACGACGCAGGCGAGCTCAGGACCACAGGCTCCGGCATATCGCGCTTTCTGAACCTGCAAAACCAGAAATACGCGACCATCGCCTGTACTGAATGTGGATTCACAGAGCTCTACCGACTGGACGGCAGCGGTGCTATAGGAAACGTCTTCGACATCTTCACGAACTAGGCGTGAAGAACGTGATCCCGGTCCTACTCAGGCAGGAAGGCCAGGTAGTGGGTTCCTGCTGCTACGTCTGACATGAGCAAGCCGCCTATGACCACGCTCATGATTCCGGCTAGCGTGGCTACGCCATTGTTTATGTGGGTGAAGCGAACGCTAAATGCGAGCGGGATGCTGAAGATGAGGGTGATGGCCATCATCGAGATTATGGTCCCGACGCCAAACAGCACCAGGTAAACGAACCCGGCCGCTATGGTCGGCGCTTCCGGTAGAAGAAGCAGCATGACGGCAGCGGTGCCCGCCAGGCCGTGGACCATGCCTATCACGTAGGACTTGGGCCGGAACAGGCTCGCGTAAGAACGCATTCTGCTGTGAGGAGTGGCCGCAGTGTGGTGGGATTCTGCTTTTCCGTCGTGAGAGTGCACGTGAACGTGTGGCTGCTCTCCCTCAAAGTGCTGATGCAGGTGGAGCTGCCCTTGCTTCAATCGCCACAACACCTGCACGCCCAGCAGCACAAGCATTACGGCGACACCGAACTCAAAGTACGGCGCTATCTGTTCATAAGTAGAGAGGACCGAATCCTTGAGGAACAGGATCACGGTCCCGGCGATCAGTAGCGGCGTCGAGTGCCCAAGCCCCCAGGACGCGCCGATCCACGCACTGCGCAGTGCTTTCCCCTCGGCTGCAACGATGGTGGAGACGGCCACAACGTGGTCGGCATCCGTTGCGTGACGTAGCCCGAGCACCAGGCCCAGGAGTATCGCCGCTATGAGTCCGCCGTCGGTCAGGTCCAACTGGTCGCTCCAGATTGTCTGTATGACCGCTCGGATGCTGCCGACGGCCGACTGAAATCAGATCAGAGGCGCGACTTTACCCTTAAGCAACAGCATTGTCAGTATTTTTCGCATTTGCCACCTGGATTGGGGGGCAGAGAATCGACATCTCGACAACCTGTGGACATACACCCACGCTGGCGTTGCGTGAATAGATGGATCTTCCCGTGAAGGCGGCCAAACTCACTATCACCTCACACACGAAACGCATGGGCATGATTAGCTTTAATTGAACTGCCGCAAAAAGGTGGGAGGTGTGCCGCGTCCAATAGGCGACCAGTTTCCCGATTACTTATGTCATCAGGACGAGATCATGACCGAGGCACATTATTGCGGGTCGTGTGGGTTCAGAACCGCGGTCGGTTCCGGATACTGCGGAGCGTGTGGAGCTAGTCAGACTCCACAGGTGATCACCGCCACTATTGCCGATAAGACGTCGCCGTTCCTGTATGCCACGTTTGGTTCACGGCTGGTGGCGGGCATCATCGACTGGGTAGTTATCTGGATTGTCACAATTGCGTTGGCAATTGGTGTCACCTCCGCAGAGGCCGCCACTGAAGTGGACTATCCCGGATACCCGTTCCTCCTCCTGCCGTTTGCCTATCACTTCATCGCCACCGCAGTCTGGGGTCGCACCTTCGGAAAATCGGTATTCGGGCTCTGTGTGATCTCTGAAGCTGGAACAAAGCCGCGGATCAGACAGGCCTTCATCCGGGAAACTATCGGAAAGCTGGTCTCGACGATAGTGCTGTACATCGGATTCATATGGGCCGCTTTTGATCGAGATAACATGACCTGGCACGACCACATGGCAGGGACACGTGTGGTGTACGCGGCCCGGTAAGGAGGCACAACGGTGAGTTGTGCTGTATGTGGACACGAAAACCCGATCGGAAATCGCTTTTGCACGTCCTGCGGAGCGGATCTCGCCGCGCAGAATGAGGCCGCGGGTCATGAGGCGTCGGGAAGTGATAGCCAGGATTGGCTTTTAAGTGAGGTGGATCGTCTCAGGTCTGAGATCGAGCGCCTTGCGGAAGCCGTAAATCGTAGTCGGCAAGAAGCGCCGGTCACGGTATCACCTGTCCGGGCGCCTCCGGCTGCCGCTCACATCGCCCCGCCACCTGAACAACCTCCGACAACGATATCGGACGTTGCCGATCCACCCCGTATTGAGCCGGAACAGGCAGCCCAAGGTATCTTCACAGATTCTTCCACCGACGGGTTCGAGTTCGAAGCACGTGTCGGTGCACAGTGGCTGGCCTGGGTGGGTGTCGTCGCGCTTACGGTGGGAAGTGCATTCTTCCTACGACTCGCGTACGACAACGGTTGGATTCAACAAACCAGTCTCGTTGTTCTCGGCGTCGTGTTTGGCGCCGTGCTCACAGGTTTGGGCGAGTACTGGCATCGAAGGTATCCGGTGTATGCCGCAACGCTGGCAGGCGGTGGGACCGGCATCATCTATCTTTCGTTTTTCGCCGCCCACACGCCGTTCGACCTCATCCCAATTGGAGTGGCGCTGTTAGCGCTGTTCCTGGTCAGCGTTTTACTAGTGGTACAGGCCATTCGTTACGAGCAACTGACGCTTGCCGTGCTCGCTATAGGCGGCGCATACCTGGCTCCGCTGGGGCTGGTCGGGGTGGACGGCGATGTTCTCGGCAACGCGTCCGGATCAGAAGTGACCTGGCCTGTTGCATATCTCTTCGTGGTTGGACTGGGTGTCCTGTACGTGTCAACCCGCCATAACTGGAGAGGGATCGTCGTTCTAGGCTTGCTGGGGTCGGTCGTTGGGTACCTTCGCTGGTACGCAGAGGTCGAAGATATCACCGGCAACGGGACCGCCCAGCTGTGGCTAACTGCGTTATTCCTCATATGGGTCGGTGGTGCGCTGGTCCATCACTACCTGCGCCGTATCGAACCTGACGGTTTCGACATCTTCCTATCCGTCACCAACGCCGTATTTTTCGCGTTGATGAGTTACGCCATCCTGTGGACCGATAATCGGGGCTGGATGGGCGCTTTCACGTTGGGCCTGGGGATCTTTTACGGGATCGTGGGGTACGTGTTGTACCGGCGATCAGAAAAGAACGTATCGCTCGCGCTGGCGATGGGTGTGATGGCGCTGGCAATTTCCGCGATAGCGGTACCAATCCAGCTTTCAGGGCCTTGGGTCACGGCGGTATGGTTCACCGCCGCACTCGCTTTCATGGCGGCTTCTGCGGCACGCAGCGCAAGTATGTCTGCTTCAAGAGCCGCCGGATTCGGAGTCCTGGCGTTGGCTACGGCGTGGTTGTTGGTGATCGATGTCCGAGAGGCATGGGAACTCGGCATCGACCCCGTGTTCAACCGCTACGTGCTGTCATTTGCCTCTGGGGCGGTTGCGGCGTACGGAATCGCCGGGCTGATCCGCCGATTCCCGGCGATCTCTCCCGGTGACGAAAAGATCACCGATGCCGAAATCGTATCCGGGCTTGTGATGCTCGGCTCCGGGTTCATCACGATAGGTATCTGGACGCAGATCCCGGAGCAGTGGTTTGCGCTCGCGTGGGGCGTCGAGGCGGTGATCCTGGGCGCTTTGTCCTTTGGCATCAACTTGCCCGAGGCACGACGGACGGTCTACGGCCTACTGGCGCTCGCGACGGTACGGGCGCTGGTGTTTGACTCCTACGTTGACGCAGACGGCTACGCCATTTTCTGGAATGAACGGGCTATTGCGTTCCTGCCGATCATATTTGCGGTGGCGCTGGGTGGCCTGACCCTCCGGAAACGTGCGGACGTTTTCGGCTGGGAGTCTCTGTACGTCGTCCCCGCTATGGCACTTGTATGTAACGCCCTGTTGCTCTGGTATCTGAGCGCTGAGGTGATCTGGGCGATCTCAAGCGAAGCCATCGACATCGCCGATACGAACGAAGAGAACGTGATCAGTCTGAGCCTGAGCGTGTTGTGGACCGGCTATGCGGGAATTGGGCTGGTTCTTGGCGTCTTCAAGAAGTGGAAGCGAGTGCGGGCGGCGGCTCTTCTTCTGCTGGCGGTGCCGGTAATCAAACTCTTCGTTTTCGACACGTTTGCCCTGGACAGCGGTTATCGCGTTGCGGCGTTCATGACGCTTGGCTTCCTTCTGGTTGCCGGTGGATACCTGTACCAGCGATACGAGGGCGCAGTTAAAGGTTTTTTGTTCGAGACAAATGACGACCTGACCGGCTCGTTAGGAGGACCACACCAGTCCGAGTTTGAGTCACCTTGAGCGGTTTGGTCAGACGTGCTGACTTTCCGTCCGGTTACCCGGCAGTCGGCGGCTCCCATAGCTCTATCTTGTTGCCCTCGGGGTCGTAAACCCAGGCGAAACGCCCGTACTCCGAGTCCTCTCGCTTGGGATCAATCTGTACACCGTCCGCTCCGAGTTGCACCAGCATGTGATCCAGGTCATCGACACGAAAGTTCACCATGAACTGCTGGTCCGCTCGGCCAAAGTAATCGGTATCCGCCGGAAACGGCGACCACACCGTGGGCCCGGCTTCCTGCATCCACACACCTGTATCGGACACCCTCGAAACGCCGAGGTGATCCTCGTACCACTCTGCCAGCGCCTCTTGTTCGGCTGACCTGAAGAACACCCCGCCGATCCCCGTAACTGTTAATCGCCGCTCGCCAGTTGCCATAGTCGTACTCCTCGTGCGATCGCCTGTCGCCAGATCACCAGTTTGTGTGTGATCCATCCCGTCGGTGTAAATGTGGGGCCTCCCAGAGCTTGAGAGGCTCGTTCAACTTGCTCTCATCCACCTCAACGCCGAGTCCCGGTCTTTCCGGAACGGCATACCCGTTGCCCTCAAACAGGACCTGTTCGGGGAAGATATCAAGGTTTGGATTCTCAGCTCGCTCCAGGTTGACCTCAAGCCATGAGAAGTTTGGAGCGGCCGCTCCCAGATGCACGGATGCCGCCGTGCAAATCGGGCCCAGCGGGTTGTGCGGCATGAGGTCAATGTAGTGGGCCT
>JABIGL010000070.1 GCA_018650185.1 Chloroflexota bacterium | reverse complement strand
GGACGAGGTTTGCAGTGTCGTCCGTGCGCCGAAAGAGTCGTTACCGTTCGTCATTCGCTATTCCACTCTCCAACTGGTCAGTGATCGTCGTCCGCGGTGTTAAAACCGCCGACAGGAATTGTGTGCCGCAACTTTACCAGCGACACAGGCCATCTGGTCGATGATTGCCGGATTCTTCGGAATTGGCTACGTGAGATGTCATACGTTCGTTGGCAACGTTGTAGCATCCGGGCAAATCCGTTCCTGGTTGTTTTCTGAACATCACGAGTCACGAGAAGAGCGCGTTGGATCTGATAACCGACCTCGAGGTCGTTGAGCTGGGCCCGGGTCTGGCGGGTGCCGTCTGTGGTCAGTCGTTCGTCGAAGCGGGTGCCGTCGTAGTACGCGGAATGAACGCATCCGAAAGCGGTAACGACTGGCTCGCAGTGAACGACCGTAAGCTTCGACCGGAGACGACCCGAGAGATAAATCGGGAGTTGGGCACGGCTGACCTGGTCGTGATCGATTCAACTCCCTCTGGTGCATCGGAAGCGCAGTCCTTAGTGCGCCAAACACGTGCTATCAACCCCGATGCGATCATCGTTGCCATCACGCCCTTTGGGATCACCGGCCCATATTCGGAATTCAGTGGTGGCGATCTCGTATCGTTCCATGCCTCTGGTATTGGGCGGCTTCTTACGGGGCAAGTTGAGGATCCAGCGATCGAGCCGCCGGTCCGTGCGGCTGGTAACCAATCCGCTTATGTCGCGGGTGTCACGGCAGCGTGCGCGGCAATGCTGGCGTTGAGTGGAGACGGTTCTGCTGCTGGAGAGTTGATCGACGTATCGGCCCAGGAAGCACTCGCCTGCATGGCGGTCCGTGAGATCGCTGCCCCCGCTTACGGCAATCCTTCCCAGTCACGTCGCCGCGACGGAGACGGGAACGGATCTACGGTCTCAATCATCCCGGCATCCGACGGATTTGTTGCGATATCGCCACGGGAGGAGAGGCAGTGGAAGGCGTGGCTCAGCGTGATGGGACATCCAGACTGGGGGAGCGACGAGCGGTTTGCCGACAAGGTGGGGCGCGGCGATAACTGGGATGCCCTTTACGCCCTGATTAGTCAGTGGAGCAGTAACCACGCCAAACAGTGGATCTACGAGACAGCGCAGGATGCGCACGTGCCGTCTTTTCCACTGGCGACGCCCGGGGATCTCCTATCCTCACCGCAACTCCTCCACCGTGAGTTCTTCACGGAATTCGAGCATCCAACGGCCGGGATGATTCGACGACCCGGTGCGCCATATCAAGTGCGCCGGATCAATGATTCCACCCCCAGACCGTCCCCTGCGACGCCTTCCACGGATAGACCACTATCTGGGGTGAGGGTTCTCGACCTTAGCTGGGTCATTGCCGGTCCCACATGCACCCGATACCTGGCGGCGCTAGGGGCCGATGTGATCAAGGTGGAGACGACGGGTCGGGCCGACCCCGGAAGAGCCTCCGAACTGCATGCCGTTTTAGGGAAGTCGAAACGCGCTATCACCTTGAACCTGAAGCAACCCGAAGCGCTTGAGATCGCTCATAAACTCGTGGAGCAGTGCGATGTGGTGGTGGAGAACTTCGCTACCGGCGTTCTTGACCGTCTGGGACTTGGTTACGAGACGTTGAGTCAGACGCGGCCGGATATCGTGTTGTTGTCCGCATCAGGCCTAGGTCGAACCGGTCCCGAAGCCAGTCGCGTTGCGTACGGTACGTTGATCCAGTGCTACACGGGATTTGCCGCCCTGAACGGCTACCCGGATGTGCCACCACGGGTCGGCTGGGCGTGGGCCGACCCCTTGTGTGGCCTGCGAATGGCGTTCGCCATAGGGGCAGCGTTACGCCACCGAATGAAGTCTGGACAAGGCGGGCATATCGACTTCTCTATGGTCGAGTCCCTCTTATCCACCATGCCCGGTCCACTTATCCAGCACCAACTCACGGGAACGGTTACTGGGCCTGCAGGAAATGATGACCCCGATATGTCCCCTCACGGCGTCTATCCGTGTGCCGGTGACGATGAGTGGGTTGCCATAAGTGTCGGCAACGATCGGGAATGGTCGGCATTATGTGGGGTTGTGCCGGGACTAGCTGTACGCGTTGGAAATCGGCTCGGTGCGCGGCAGATCAACACGGTCGAGATAGACAGCGTTATTTCCACGTGGTCGATCGAGCGATCTGCGCTTGATGCGACGCTCACACTTCAGTCTGCCGGTGTGTCGGCAGCCCCTTCACCTGACTCAACGGCGATGTATGCCGACCCGCATCTTCAAGAGCGTGGGTTCTACGCCTTGATTGATGACATGGACGGTCAGAAACGCGGACTCCCCGGATTGCCCTGGCGTTGGCTTTATGGCGAACGCCTGGATGTATCCGCAGCGCCCGGACTGGGGGCCGATACGGACTCCGTGTTGGCTGACGTACTTGGGCTTAGTGATGAGCAGATTACGACGCTTCGTGAGTCAGGGGCGCTGACGTAGTCGCACCAAACGATGTTGACCGAGTGATGGGCGGCGAGATCTTTCGCCCGGCTCAGGATGACTTGTTCGGGATGTTGGTGCGTAAGGCGTATGGCGTATGGCTCTCCGAGCTCACTTCACCTTAGGGCAACAACCCACCCTAAGGCTCTCGAAGGGTCCGTAACCCGACAACAGAGCCCCCTCTCCCGATGGGAGAGGGGGCTCTGTTGTGGGGGAGGTTCAAGGTGTTCGCAATTACGAGTTTTATCTGCACATGATCATTACGGTGACGGTCCCTCGGCTACGCTCGGGATGACAATATCGAGGTGCTCGATCCTCCAAAAGTTTTAGCCATACAACCGAAGGCGTATTGCCATACGCCCCTACGCCTACACGGAGTCTCACAGGGTGAGGATCGTCCACCAAAACCCAAAATAGCCGCCCAGCCGGGCCCGGGCCCTAGTACTCCCCGCTTTTGTATAGTTCCTCGAGCCGTTCCATCTCCTCCACCGTCAGGTCCGGGAACGGTTCGCCCTTCTGCCGCAGTGCGCCCGTGAAATTAGCCGGGCGCTTCTCGTTGAACGCCTTGCGTCCCTCATCCCCATCCATCGTCGTCTGGATGAGAAGCGTATTCATCATCGTCTGGACCTGCCACGCCATATCTATCGGCGCCTCTCGGAATCGGACGACAAACTCCTTCATCATCCGCACCGCCACCGGCGGCATTGACGCCAACCGTTGAGCTAATTCGTCCGCCCTGTCCAAAAGGTTCGCATGAGGTACGACCTCGTTAATTAGCCCGATACGCAGTGCCTCCTCCGCGCCGAAGGGTTCATCCATCAACAGAATCCGCATTGCATCCGCGTAGTTAACCTGCCGGGTCAACAGCGTCGCTCCCGGGCCGTTGCCGACCCAACCCTGCGAGAGCAGTGCGAACTTGAATCGGGCGTGCTCCTCGCAGGCGATTCGGATATCTGTAGAGCCCAACACAAGGTAGAAGCCCGCCCCGGCCGCCCAACCATTCACCGCAGCAACCACCGGCTTCCAGATCTGCGGGTAGTGGTCCCCCATCCGACCATCGACACCTGTGGGCGCACCATTCACGGTTCCGGCGAGCGGCCAGTACGTTCGTTGCATTCGGAGTCGCTCACGTTCCTCGTCTGTCACATCCGGGCGTGGTGCCAGGTTGTGACCGGCACAGAAATATTTGTCACCGTCGCCAGTGAGCACCGCAGCGCGTACGTCTCGGTCCTCCCAAACCTCTTTCCAAGCATCCGAGAGCGAATCCGAGGTTGCTTTGTCCAGGATGTTCGCCTTGTCCGGGTTGCTGATAGTTATGTAGGCGACCCTATCGCGCTTCTCGTAGATGATGCTCATCGGGACCCTCAGCGGTGCTTGTCTGTGATTGTCTTGGCGGTATCTACAAAGATACGTGTCATTTCAAGTTGGACGCGTTTCACCTGTCCGGTACGTCAACGTTGTAACATCGTCCGCCGCCAAGAGCATCAATGCCGGGCGCATATGGACAAACTGTTTCTTTTGAATTCCTCCAATATCCGATACCGACTCGCCCGAAAAACACCGTTTTTCTACGGATGGGCGATCTTGTTCTCCGCCGGATCCGCGGTGTTCGTGCGTAACGCCGCAGCGGCGCTGACGCTTGGCGTCTTCATGTTCCCGATGTCTGAAGACCTCGGATGGAGTAGAACGCTACTGGCCGGGTCCGCCAGCGCGGGTGGAATTGCTGCGATGTTCGCCGCCCCGATCTCGGGCTATCTCGTAGATCGATACGGCCCCCGCGTGGTGCTCCTTGGCGCGGCGGCCTTACTGGGATTCACGACGATGGCGATCGGTTGGTGGATCACGCCGATCAGTTTTTACATCTTATTTGGCATAGGTCGCGTGATTTTTGCAGCGCCTATTCAGATCGGCACCGGGACGGTCGTCTCCAACTGGTTCGTACGGCGACGTGGGCGTGCCAACGGCATTCTGGGGTCCACCCACTCTGTTGGCATGGGGCTCATGCCCTTCTTCGCCCAGATCCTGATCAACACTGTTGGGTGGCGGGAAGCGTGGTTCTGGTTGGGCATCACCGTCTGGCTGGTAGCCCTTGCCCCATTGTGGACCCTGATGATCACCAAACCGGAGGACGCCGGTCTCCTGCCTGATGGCGATGGTGATCTGGTGGAGACTGAAATAGGGGCGGATGGGGTCGTCTCTCAAATCGTCCCAGACCAGTCGGACGGCTGGACATTACGGGACGCCATCCGAACACCGACGCTCTGGATTATCGGGTTCTCTGGCGGACTCCTGTTCTTCGTTCACGCAAGTGTGAACATCCACCAGGCAGCCTTCCTACGTGATCAGGGAATCGACGCCACGGTCGCGGCTGCGGCGCTTACCTCGCTGGCCGCGGGTTCAGCCGTAGGTAGCATCTTCTGGGGTGTCGTCGCCGAGAAGCTCCCGGTGCGGGTCGCGTACGCTTCCGTCGCGGGATTCATGGGCGCGGTAGCGCTACTGTTCCTGACCGTCGACAACACCGCTCTGGCGTTCGTGGTTGCGACCCTGTTTGGCTTCGGCCTCGGCGGCTTGCTAGTCGTGCCATCGGTAGTGGTTGCTGACTACTTTGGTCGGCGATCCCTCGGCACCGTCCGTGGCTTTGTTGAGCCCTGGGTTGGAGGCGGACAGGCAGCGGGTGCCCTTGGTGCCGGTTTGATCTTTGATGTGACCGGGGATTACCAGGCCGTGTTCCCCGTACTAACCGCGTTCGCAGCTCTCTCTGCGCTGCTGATCCTGTTCACTCCTGCACCCGGAAAGCCCCCGGTGAAGGTCTAGACAAGAGCGAACTGGTTGCCGCCGGAGACTGAACCCGGATTGTTGCCGCGAGAGGCCCTTGCCATTACGCTTGTGCCGCCGCTGATATATGACTCATTACCAAACGTCCACGCCCTTACAGCGGCCAGTTCAGGAGACCCCAGGATGACGACAGCCGGTCTGACCGCTAACACCATGGTCCAGCACATCGCCGCCCAGGGTGTCACCCACATGGTGACCCTGCCGGACAGCGAGACCAACTTCATGTACGACACCATGACCGAAAGCGGTATGGAGGTCGTACAGATCGCCCGTGAAGGTGAGGCGATTGCTATCGCAGCCGGGTTGTGGATCGCCAACCAGAAGCCCGCGATCATGATCCAGAATTCAGGCCTGTTCGAGTCTGGGGACGCTCTCCGAGGCCTGGGCATTGGGATCGACCTGCCGCTAGTCATGTTCATTGGTTACCGCGGTTACACCCGTCACGGGGATACGCCGGACAGCGCCGCACAATTCCTGGAGCCGTTTCTCCACACATGGGAGACGCCCTACTGGATTGTGGAAACGGACGAAGAACTGGACCGGATCGACTTGGCCTTTAAGAAGGCCGTTGAGACATCCAAACCGGTCGCTGTTCTGATTGGCGCGGAGTACGTAAGCGTTTAAGGCCTCATGGGGTGATGCAACGCCCCTCCTCCCAATGGGAGAGGGCCGAGGTGAGGGAAGACAGAGTATTTGCCGTTTACCTCACACATACCAGGACCACGAGCCGGTGCAGGTTCCTGCGTTATGGCCGGGATAACAAATTGTCCCCCTCCCTCCTGAACCCACCCTGAGACTCTCGAAGGGTCCGTAACTCAACAACGCCATGCCCTCGAGGGTTCAGGGTGAGGGAGAAGTTTCTCCATCGTGAACCCCTCGAAATCACTCCATGCCACAAATCCTCTCGGACGATGCCCTCCGCCGTGCGTCCAATTTCATGAAACTGCTCTCTCGTCCACTTGAGCGAGCGCTCTTCAACCTGGAGTTCGGGGACGGAACCCGGGACGCAGTTATCAAAGAGCTGGCGGAATTTCAGAACGACGATGGTGGTTTCGGAAACGGTATCGAGCCCGACGTTTGGATGCCTGAGTCGTCGCCCCTCGCGACAACGGTCGCCCTGCAACACATCAGCGCTATATCGGTTCCTCCGGATCATCCCCTTGTTGTCGGGGCCATCGCATACCTGATCAACAGCTACGACGAGAAACGTGCTGGCTGGAGCAAGGTGTCCTGGGAAGTGGAAGACGCGCCCCATGCGCCATGGTGGAACTACAGCCCAAAATTAGACCGTGCATTTGATCCAACCGACTGGGGCAACCCGGCGGCTGAGATCATCGGCTACCTCAACGAATATGCATCTCTTGTCCCGGCCGAGTTCTTAGGGCGTACAAATAACCTGGCGATCGAGAATCTAACCGCATTGGCTGACAAGATCGAGATGCACGTCCTCCTCTGCTATCTCCGATTGCACGAGCGTATCGGCGACCGAATTGGGTCAACCCAATCATCGAAACTTGTCGTCGCTTCGAAAGCGCTCATGATTGATGACCCGTCAACGTGGCGTTCATATCACACGCCACCGACGTGGCTAGCCCCCGGGCCTGATTCATTCCTCGCCGGTGATCTTGCGCCCCGTATAGGGCCATATCTCGACCACTTAATCTAGTCACAACAAGACGACGGTAGCTGGTCGCCGATCTGGTCATGGGGGGAGCAGTATGTGCACGCGTGGGAGGTAGCCAAACGGCAATGGGCTGGATATCTGACCCTGATCAATTTGAGGACGCTCAAGGCGTACGGGCGTTTCGAAAATCCGTGATGCTCCGATCCGCCACAAACATGGACTGATCCCACATTTCGGGTTATCTTCCCGACACCATTTGAACAATCAACTGCTCTTATCACTCCCGATAGACCCCTTCGTAAACAGGAGAACTCCATGATCGAGTACCAGGACGTCGCTGCCTCCCTTAATCGCGAACGTGGCGACGCCGTTGTCGTGTCAGCCATGACGCAGACCCGGTTCTGGAAAGAAGCGTCAGACCGACCAGAGCTGGACATCCCGACGAACAACTCGATGGGAAAGGTCTCGTCTATCGCGCTCGGTATCGCCCTCGGGGCGAAGGACCGCAAGGTGTTCGCCCTGGACGGCGACGGCAGTTTGATCATGAATCTGGGTAGCTTGATAACGGTCGGCAACAAATCACCAAAGAACTTCGTTCACGTCGTATTCGACAACGGCGTGTACGCCATTACCGGTGGACAGCCGATCGCAGGATCCGGAATTATCGACTGGCCGGCTATCGCGATGGGTAGCGGTTACAAGGCCGCCTACTCGTTCGAAGACACCGAGGAGATGGCAACCGAGATGCCCCGAATCCTGTCCGAGGATGGTCCCATCCTCATCCGCGTCCAGGTCAAGCCGGTGATCACGACGAACCTTGGTGTCATCCAGACCTGGGAATCTAATGCCGTAATGCCGAGGCAGATGCGTTCAGTAAAGACGGAGCTGGCGGCCAGCTGATCTACAGCCGGAAAAGTGGCATCAGGGAGGTGGACGATGCCGCGTGAAGAGCTGATTTTCGAGGTGCCGGGACCCGGCACCTGGACGCTGGACAATGGGCACATACCCGTGCCGATGACAAAATTTGTGGCCGGGTACTTTGACGCGGTTGTAGGCGAGGGGATGGCTGGCTCTTTCGCCGATTGGGGCGATTTTATTCAGTTGAAGCGCGCCACCGTCAATGGATTCTCATACCAGCAGGTAACGTTCGTAGGTGTCCCACCCGGTTCGCCTGACACCCCATCAATCGATCACCCGGATGTCCGTGAACGGGTTGAGCGCACGTTCGCCGTTCATCACAACAAGTTGTGGCGCGTAAAGACGAGACAGTGGTTCGAGGAGGTGAAGCCTAAGTCTTTAGAGACCAATCTCTCTCTTGCATCGGTTGATGTGGAGGGTTTGGACTATGAAGTCCTGATCCGGCACATCGAAACCTGCCGGGACAACGTGATCTCAATGTTCCTAAGCCATATGAACTTCAATGGCACCGGCATCCTACCGGCGGGCCTGCTGATTGACCTGGTATCCAACACGACGGATCTTTCTGCAGAAGAAGCTTTAAGTTTGCTTGACGGTGCATCCCCGATTTCTTCTGGAAGGTCACCGGAAGTTCAGGCCCTCGCATTGGCCATTAATGCCGACATCGCTGCATCAACAGTCATAGCTTCCGATACGGACGCCGCAGAAATCATCGACCAGCTTCGAGCGATGTCTGGTGAAGTTGGGGTTGCGATGAATCGCTATTTGTTGATCGATGGACACCGAATCGCCACCGGATTCGACGTTACTTCCAAGATGATGCTGGATCTCCCCGACGTGATGTTGGGCGTTATCAAAAACGCTGTGGAATCCGATGAAAGTGACCAATCGCTAGAGGCCGATATCCTCGCACGGTTCGTTCGAACCAAGGTCCCTTCAGACAAACAGAACGAGTTTGACGAACTACTTTCCGATGCACGAGACGGGACACCGATCAAGGACGAGCGCGGTCTTTACCAGGATGCCTGGGCTTTAGGGATTCTTCGCAAGGCGCTGCTGGAAGCCGGAGAACGGTTGCTAACCCAGGGACGGGTGCATTCCGTTGAACACTTCATGGAAGCCGGTTGGGCCGAGATGCAGGCGATATGGTTAGGAGACGACATCCCAACCGCTGATGAGCTAGAAACTCGGCGAACGAATCGGATGTCACTGACCTGGCGAGACGCCCCTTCCATTCTGGGTCCACCTCCAACTCCCCCAGCCCCTATCGATGGATTGCCCAAAGAAGTCTTGAAGTGGAACGCAGCAGCGCAAGCGTATTCACGTGTAAGGCGCGGAACACCCCCGGGTGACGACGCTCCTGACCTCGTGGGCCTCACGGCGAACAAGGGAATCTACGAAGGAATAGCTCGAGTCGCGATGGGCGACTATGATTTCCGAAACATTGACACCGGAGACGTACTCGTGACGTCGTCCCAATCTGAAGGATTTAATGCGATAGCGCGTCGTGTGGGTGCCATCGTCACAGACACCGGCGGACCGTTGGCTCACCTCTCAATCATCGCGCGAGAACTAGGTATCCCGTGCATCGCCGGATGCAAAAACGCGACAGCGCTGATCCCAGACGGAGCACGGATACGCGTGGATGCGGACTCGGGAACGGTCGTTTTACTTGATTAACCCGGGTATTGGCCATATCTCAGGCGTGGTCATGGACGTTGCCGATCTTGACCGGTCTATCCAGTTCTGGGGCGCAGTCCTCGGTTCGTCTGACCCGAAGCGATTCGGCCAGTACGCGTTCTTCCCGGATGTGTCCTCTGGCGTCGGCCTCGGACTCCAGCAAGTACCTGAGACCAAGGCCGGCAAAGGAAGAACTCACCTGGATATCAAGGTATCCGACCTCGAGTCTTCTGCCGCCGCAGTGATCACACTCGGCGGATCCCAAGTGGAGTTCGTCAAAGAGTAAGGTACAAGTTGGATCGTCATGCGAGACCCCGACGGCAAGGAGTTCTGCCTTGTTTTGGGATTGCCGCTGTAGGCGGACGACGAGCTGGCCTCATGGCTCCTGTATCAAAACAAACGAGGTGGACAGCTTCCGTTGGAACGAGATAGCAGATCCCGACGGCTACGAATGTGGCGTCTCAACGAGTTAATACCGCGTGATCCCCGAGTAATCGGGAATCCAGTAACGATTTCCACCAGATCTTTACTTGATCGTAGTCGGACCGTCATCTAGATTCCAACCTACATGGGAATGATGCGTGGAATGGTGGTGGTGGCTATCCCTTCTCCCGGTCGGGAGAAGGTGCAGGATGAGGGGTGTGCCGCTTGAAAAGCGGTAGGACACAAGCGTGGTCTGTGACCATCACAGACGAAATCGCCAAGCCCCGCACTTCGAGAACCTCAGGGTGGGCCCTTGGTGTACGGGAGCTGTCTGTCACCAAGTGACGGTCCAGAAGGCCCAAATGGCCTTTAATCCGCGACCGCTTCTGCAGCATCCCCCGCACCTAGCCTCTCCACCTTCACCGCACATGCTTTGAACTCGGGCGTTTCGGTGATGAAATCGTAGGCATCGTTGGTGAGAATGTTTGTTGGGGCTGTATCCGGGTGAGCGAAGGCCATGAATATGGCGCCTTTCGGCGAGCGGTCAGTCACCTTCGCATGAACGTCCAGCGAGCCGCGCCGTGAAGACACACGCACCACCTCGCCGTCCTCTATCCCCAGTACGTCAGCGTCTAAAGGATTGAGCTCCGCCAGCTCGTGAGGCACCAGTTCGTCGAACCCTATCGCCCTGCCCGTCTGCGTGCCCGTGTGATACGTGGAACGCCGACGGCCCGTCGTAAGGAACAGTGGATATTCGTCGTCGGGTTCTTCCACCGGCGGTATATGGTCGACCGGTGCGAACTGGCCGGGCATACCGGAGTCCATCTCATCCTCGTGCAGGAAGACCGTTCCAGGGTGGTCCGGGGTCGGACAGGGCCACTGGATGCCGCCCTCTTTGTCCAATCGGTCGTACGAGATACCGCTCAAAATCGGTGCAAGTGCTGCGACCTCGTCCCAGACGTCGGACGGCGACTCAAGATCCTGCGGCACACCCATGTACTCGAACATATCAAGCAGGATCCGCCAGTCAGCCCTCGCCTCACCCGGCGGGTCAACCGCCTTGCGGACACGCTGCACACGTCGCTCCGAGTTAGCAAAAGTGCCATCCACTTCGGCGAAGGCTGCCGCAGGAAGCACGACATCGGCCAGCCGAGCGGTGTCATTCATAAAGATGTCCTGCACCACAACGAACTCGGCAGCTTCTAGCGCCTTCCTGCTATGTCCGCTGCACGGATCGGACACCACCGTGTTTTCGCCCATTATGTAGACGGCCTTCACCTCGCCTCGGACCATCTGATCCAGCGCCGTGATCTTGGTGATACCGCGGCGTCTTGGCAATGGCGTGCCCCACGCACGTTCAAACTTCTCCCGGACTTCAGACTTCTCGATCTTCTGGTAGCCCGGAAGGTCCGTGGGTAACGCACCCATATCGGACACGCCCTGCACGTTGTTCTGGCCCCGTAGCGGGTTAACACCAGCGTTCTCACGGCCAAAGTTTCCGCAAAGTAGCGCCAGGTTGCCGACCGCCTGTACGTTGTGCGTTCCGCAGGAGTGCTCGGTGATGCCAAGCGTGTAGCAAATAGACGCTTTCGGAGAAGCGGCGGCGTATTCACGCGCTGTAGCCGCGATGTCCTCAGCCGGAACGCCGGACAGTTCTTCAGCAAACTCCGGCGTGTATATCTCCACGTGCCTCCGGAGGGCCTCAAAGCCTTCTGTTCGGTTCTCCACGTACTCGGCGTCGTACAGACCCTCTTTGATGATGACGTGGGCCATCGCGTTCAAGACCGGGATGTCGGTGCCTATCTTGAGCTGGACGTGTCTATTCGCCCATTTGGTGAGCTCTATCTTCCGGGGATCGATCACCACAAGCTTTGCGCCGTTCCGCACGGCCTTCTTCATCCGTAAGGATATGACCGGGTGCGCCTCGGTCGTGTTGGACCCGATCACCAGGATCATGTCCGCACCAGCGATCTCTTCGATCGAGTTGCTCATCGCGCCCTTGCCAACCATGACCGCCAGACCGGCGACCGTGGGGGAGTGTCAGGTGCGTGAACAGTTGTCGATGTTGTTGGTCTCCAGAGCGACGCGAGCAAATTTTTGAGCCAGGTAGTTGGACTCCGACGTTGTCCGGGCTGAGCTCCAAAACACCGTAGAGTCAGGACCGTTGGTGTCCCGGTAATGCTTGAACTTGTCGGTCACCAGCGTCAGGGCCTCATCCCAACTCGCTGGTTCAAACTCACCCTGTGCGTTCTTGATGATCGGAGTGGTCAGTCGCTCATCGCTGTTGATGAAGTCCCACGAGCCGAACTGACCTTTGACACAGAGTGATCCCTGGCTTGGGGCTGAGAAATCGGGTTCGGATCCGACCAACTCGCCGTCCTGCGTAATCAGGTTGATGCCACATCCAACGCCGCAGTAAGGACAGATGGTTTTCGTGCGTTCAACCGCGGTTTCTGGACCCAGTTGAACAGCGTCGCCCGACGGAGCGGGCAACGTGTTTGACTCCGCCTCTTCGACCTCACCTTCCCAGTCCATGCTCACCGGTGTGATGGCGTTGGCCAGCTTGCGATTGGTGAGCGCGCCGGTGGGACATGTGTTTACGCACTGGCCGCAGAATGTGCAGGGGCTCTCCATGAGCAGGTTGCTGAACTTCGTGAAGATGTTCGAGTCCTGCCCGCGCCCCGCAACGGTAATGGCCGAGGCCTGCTCCCAATCGTTGCAGATATTCGTGCAGCGGAAACAGGCAATGCACATGTCGTAGTCACGGGCGATAAACGGATTAGGGTCGTCGACCTTCTGGCGCCGCTCTAAAGGCCTGAATGCGTCCGCTTCCGCGCCGTACTCCCGTACCGCCGCCTGAAACTCGTAGTCGCCCAGCGCTGCCCGTTTGCTGTCTTTTGCCGGATCTCGAACCTCCGACAACAGCAGTTCGAGCAACGTCTTCCGGTACTCGACGATTTCCTTGGTATGCGTCCGGACCTTCATGCCGGGCTCGGAGAACGCCGTGCATGAAGCTACGGTCTCGGTGCGGCCGTTCATCTCGACCTCAACCAGGCACATGCGACATGTGCCCTGCGGCTCCAGTCTGTCGTCATAGCAGAGCGTGGGCACGCTTGCGCCTGCATCGCGCAACACCGCCAGCACTCGTCCACCGGGACGATTTGGTACGGCTACCCCGTTAACGTCGACCGGGGCCTCGGTCGCAATAGAAGTCATATACGTCGGGCTTCTTCCGGCCGGGTGCGGCGATCAGGTACCGAGCACGCCTACGATCTGGCCGTCGTCGTCCAGGTCGATATCAAGGGCGTTCGGCTTTGAGGGAAGTCCCGGCAGGGTCATTATGTCACCTGCCAGCGTAACTATCTGGCGTGCACCCGCAGAAATACGCAACTCCTGTATCGGCAGGTTGTGGCCCGTCGGTACATTACGAAGACGTGCATCCGCCGAGACCGACAGGTGCGTCTTCGCCATGCAGATCGGGAACTTCCACCCGTTCGATTCGAATCGGCGAGCCGTCGTGCGCGTCATTCGTCCCCACACGACGCGGTCTGCTCCATAAAGTTTGTCCGCCATGATCTCCACTTTATCGATGGTGGAGACATCATCGTCGTATATCAGTGACACTTCTGAACCCTTATCTGCGACCGCCACAACGGCCTCAGCCAGTTCCTTCATGCCGTCACCACCCTCGGCAAACCCGTTCGCCTCAGCGACCGCCTCAGCCCCGGCGTCCAGCGCAGCGGCCTTGACCGCCCTCAACTCCTCGGGCGTGTCTTCCGGGAATCGGTTTATCGCCACAACCGCCTTCAGACCAAACAGGCTCGTAATTCGAATTGCGTTACGGAGATTGTCGGTGCCCGTCTTCACGGCATCAGCGTTCGGCGTGGAAAGATCCTTCAGGTCGACACCGCCGTGGTATTTCAGCCCCCGTATGGTGCACACCACCACCGCAGCGTCAGGCCTGGGGCCACCTTGCCGCACCTTGATGTCCATGAACTTCTCAAAGCCAAGGTCCGCACCGAACCCGGCTTCGGTAATCACGTAATCGGCGGCATTGATGGCGAACTGATCAGCGAGGATTGAGCTACAGCCGTGAGCGATGTTTCCGAACGGACCCATGTGGACCAGGGCGGGCTGTCCCTCAAGCGTCTGGCAGAGGTTGGGTTTTAGTGCATCACGCAGGAGTGCCATCATCGAGCCAACGGCACCAATCTGACTGGCGGTGACCGGCGTGCGGTCCCGGGTCCATCCAACCACGATGTCGCCAAGCCGTTCCCGCAGGTCTTTGTAACCATCCGCGAGCGCCAGGATTGCCATGATTTCTGACGCAGCGCTTATGTCATATCCGGCCTGGCGCATCGGCCCATCGCCGTTCAGTCCAACAGCAGCATTTCTGAGGGCACGGTCCTCCGCGTCGGTGACCCGTCGCCACGTGATTCCCTCGGCCTCAAAGTCATCTATCTGATGTCGATACACCACGTTATCGGTCATCGCCGCCAGGAGATTGTGAGCAGACATCATGGCGTGGAAATCGCCCGTGAGGTGGAGGTTGATCTCCTCTGCGGGCTGCACGGTGGACTTACCGCCACCGGTGCCACCGCCCTTCTGGCCAAACACCGGTCCTAGCGACGGCTGCCTGATCGTGAGTGCCGGCCGTTTGCCAATCTTCGCCAGTCCCTGAACAAGCCCAACAGCAGTGGTGGACTTACCCTCCCCGGCCGGAGTGGGGGTGATTGCGGTAATAACGATCAACTTGCCGGGTTGACCACTCGGACTACTGGTCGGGAACGAGTCTAGCGGGATCTTGGCTTTGTCAGATCCGTACGGTTCGATATCGCTCGCAGAGAGTCCAAGGTCAGATGCAACGTCGGCAATCGGGCGCAAATGGATTCCTCCCTGCGATAGTTGAGACTGTGGAGTCAGATGGATGCACTGTCAGGCATAGCGACACGATTGGGCCAGCTTGGCCCACATCGCATTTAAGCCATTCCAGACACTCACCAAACGCGGACGAGGTTACTAGATAACGCCTTTTCGGCGCGCCCAGGCTCCCGCGGCCGACCCAAACACCATCATCAAAGCGACCCAATCCCAGTGGATAGCGCGGTTGGGAATGAACGAGTTCACTACTACCGCAAATGTGAGCATGATCCCAACAGCGACAACGGCCCAGACAATTGAAATCGGCCACGGCCTCTGTACGGCGTGTTGCCTGCGTCGTTCTTTCCGGTTGTTACTCAAACCATCGTCTCGAAACCGTCTTCTGAATGATTCATATATATCTGATGCTTGTGACGATGAGGCCGATACCTGAGAGATTAACGTGCTTCATCCGAGCGTGATTGCTGGTCTCACTCAAATCCACAAAATCTTCAAGCCAGGCGACATCTGCGCATAGGCGCGCCATCGAACGGGTTGTTGATTCACACATACCTCACATGACACGACCGTCGTTCATGGATTCGTCATGTGATGACCACTATGTTGCGTTTGGACGGCCGATTCATATCAACAGGATCCGACGTACCGCATGGAGGTATATATGGCGTCCGCGTTTTCAACTGCCGGTCTTGCACGATCATCGGCACTACATCCCAAGCGGATGCTGGCCGTCTGGCTCGTGACTGTTGTCGCTAGCGTAGCCATCGCGAGTGCACTCTGCGGAAGCGCAATCACCAACGAGGTCGAACCACTTCGGGAGATTCCCGAATCAATCGTCGCAACCAATCTTCTCGAAGAACATTTGCGCGGTCCCCAGGATACGACCGAGATATTAATAGTTCAGTCAGCCGAGATCACGGTCGATCAACCGGCGTTCCAGGAGCGTGTCAACTCACTATCGGCCGCCATCGCACTTGAGGGCGAAAAAGTCGTTGACGGTATTCGGGTTGTTGAGGAACCCTCTGATTTCAACCTCGATCCTGCGGCAGGACAGGTCTCGGGCGATGGTCACGCTGCCATCATGTTCATCCGCATGGGTGGTGAATTGGATGATGCCATCGATAACATCCCACCGATACGGGCCATCGTTGAAGAAGCAAACGGTGAAGACGGTTTTGAAGTCCTGATCGTGGGCTCTGTCAGCCTGGGTGAAGACCTGAACAAAATCGCCGAGCAAGACCTGATGGTAGGCGAGGGACTCGGCATCCTCGCTGCGCTCATAATCCTGGCAATCGTCTTCGGTACGTTGGCCTCGACATGGATTCCAATCGTGATGGCCATATTTTCGATCATCCTCGCAATTGCAGCGGCGGCGATCATCGGGCAGGTGCAGCAGGTCTCATTCTTCATCGTAAACATGATCACTATGATCGGACTGGCGGTCGGAATCGACTACTCGTTGTTCATCGTGAGCAGATACAGGGAAGAACGCGAAGCCGGGGTCGAAAAGATAGAGGCGATCGAACGCACCGGGTCAACGGCGTCGCGCGCCGTGTTCTTCTCCGGCGTAACCGTCGTAATAGCCCTGATCGGGATGCTGATCGTCCCGACATCAATCTTCTTCAGCCTGGGCCTCGGGGCCATCCTCGTGGCGATCATGGCCATTATCGCGACACTAACCTTGCTCCCCGCGTTGCTGAGCTTGATGGGCGACAAGATAAACAGTTGGCGTGTCCCGCTTGTCGGCCGCCGGAGTGGCGCCAGTAATGCCAGTAATGAAGGTGCAGGCGGCTTTTGGAACGCTATTACGGGGTGGTCAATGAATCACCCGGTTGTCGGTATCGTGATCGCCGGGGGTGCGCTACTCGTCCTTGCCTCGTTCACGTTCGACATGAAGCTAGGTTCTGCTGGCATCAGCACCTTCCCAGATCACCTTGAGGGTGTTCAGGGATTCCGCATCCTTCAGGACGAGTTTTCGGTCGGGCTAATAGCGGAAACTGAAATCGTTATAGACGGAGTGGCGGGAAACCCGGGTGTTGACGAAGCCGTGGGTCGTTTGCAAGAAAGTTTCGCTAGCGAGCCCTCACTGGGAGATTCCTCTTACGTCACATCTCCAGACGGTGAGATCGGCGTATTGTCCGTGCCGATCAATGCAGATCCGGCCTCTGATGCAGCGTACGAAGTGGTGCAGCGTATTCGCGATATTCATGTGCCCCACGCGAACATTCCCGCTGACGTCTATGTCGGCGGTAGCACAGCCGAAACGATCGACTTTATTAACCTGACGGAGTACTGGTTGCCCGTCGTTATGGGGTTCATCCTGACCCTCAGTTTCGTGCTCTTGACCGTCGTATTCAGGTCTATCGTCGTACCGGTGAAAGCGATCATCATGAATCTGCTCTCGGTGGGGGCGACTTACGGTCTTCTCGTGATTGTGTTCCAGAACGGCGTCGGATCAGACCTGTTCGGGTTCGTCGAGGTCGAAGCAATCGAATCCTGGGTTCCGCTCTTCCTGTTCGCCGTGTTATTCGGGCTTTCTATGGACTATCACGTGATCCTTCTCAGCCGGATTCGGGAGCGTTACGACCAGACGGGAGACAACCCGGAGTCCGTCGCATACGGCGTCCGAACCACTGCCGGGATGATCACGGGCGCAGCAATCATCATGGTCGCCGTGTTCCTGGGGTTCGCGCTTGGCCAACTGAGCATGTTCCAGCAGATGGGTTTCGGACTGGCGGTGGCCGTCTTCCTGGATGCGACCGTAGTGCGATCTATCCTTGTGCCCTGCAGCATGCGCTTGCTCGGCGACGCCAATTGGTACCTGCCGGGGTTCCTTGAGTGGGTTCCTGATCTACGTGTACGTGAAGGAACAATAGGTACACAGGTGAGTGCTGGTGGCGACTCTGACTAAATCACACCCATAAAACGCGAAGAGGGGCGGCGCATTTAGCGCCGCCCCTCTTCATTTCTCCTGTGTTCCGGTTCCGCAGGTTCTTAGATGAACAGCGGGCCGAAGATCACGGACACGACCGCCATCAGCTTCAACAGGATGTTGATTGCCGGGCCAGACGTGTCTTTGAACGGGTCACCAACGGTGTCACCGACAACCACGGCAGCATGCTGGTCTGAGCCCTTGCCTCCGTGGTTGCCCAGTTCAACGTACTTCTTGGCGTTGTCCCATGCACCACCGGCGTTGGCCATAAAGATCGCCAGCAGGAAACCGCTGATGATCGAGCCAACAAGCAGGCCACCGAGGGCTTCTGCGGATATGACCGCACCCACGACGACAGGCGAGATGATCGCAATCAGTCCCGGCAGGATCATCGCCTTGAGAGCGCCCTGCGTGCTGATGTCGACCGCTCGAGCGGCATCAGGCTCCACGCCTTCGACACCTTCTCTGAGACCAGGAATCTCGGCGAACTGACGCCTGACCTCAACGATCATGGCGTTCGCAGCCGTTCCCACCGCCTGCATAGTCAATGCAGCGAAGAGGAAGGGAAGCATGCCACCCAGGATCATCCCTATCAGAACGTCAGGTTCGGTGATAGAGAGTCCAAGCGAGACGAGCTTGCCCCCCTCCAGGGTCGCAATTCCGGTAACCGTTGTGTAGGCCACCATCAGCGCCAGAGCCGTTAGAACGGCGGAACCGATGGCGAAGCCCTTGCCGGTCGCGGCGGTCGTGTTACCAAGTGCGTCCAGTGCGTCCGTGCGCTCACGGACCTCTGGGTCCAGGTGCGCCTGTTCAGCGATACCACCGGCGTTGTCGGCTACAGGGCCGTAAGCGTCGGTTGCCAGCGTGATGCCCAGGGTGGACAGCATGCCGACCGCAGCGATGGCAACACCGTAGAGACCTGCGAACTCGTTAGCGATCGCGATACCCACGACGATTGCGATGGCCGGGATGACTGTTGAGAGCAGCCCGACCGCAACGCCAGCGATGATCACCGAAGCCGGTCCGGTTTCGGACTGCTTGGCGATCCACTGTGTGGGTTTGTTTTCGTACGAGGTGAAGTACTCCGTAGCCGTACCAATCACCTGTCCAACCACCAGACCCGTAATCACGACCCACAAAAGATCGTACTCGAGGTCCAATGCCTGAATTAGGCCACCGGCGGCGATAATCGTGATGATTCCCGCGCCGAATATTCCGGCCCGAAGTGACCAGAGCAGCCGGCCCATCGTCGCATCAGGACCGGTCCGCACGAAGAAGGTACCGATGATCGAAGCGATCATCCCAATACCGGCAAGCGCTATCGGGAAGGCAAACAGCGCAGAATCGTACCCGCCGTTCTCCAGGCCAAGGAAGCTAGCTCCCGCCGTGGCGAGGGCCAGTGAGGCGATCATAGCGCCGACGTAAGACTCGAACAGGTCTGCACCCATTCCAGCTACGTCACCCACGTTGTCTCCGACGTTGTCAGCGATAACCGCCGGGTTTCGGGGGTCGTCTTCCGGAAGTCCGACCTCGACTTTACCTACGAGGTCAGCCCCAACGTCAGCGGCCTTGGTATAAATACCGCCACCGACACGAGCGAACAGCGCAATGGATGAAGCGCCGAAACCAAATCCAGCTACGATGTTGGCGTCCCTGAAAATCACCCACAGAACGGTGATACCAAGAAGACCAATTCCCGTCACGGTGAGTCCCATGACGGTACCGCTGCCAAACGCAACACGAAGCGCCTCATTGAGGCCGGTCTGCGCAGCTGTTGCGGTCCGGGTATTCGCCCTGACGGCGATACTCATTCCCACAAACCCGGCGAGACCGGATCCGATTGCGCCAATCACGTAAGCGATTGCCGTCCATGGGCCTTCCGCATCGATACCCGTGTCACGGGCAACGCCGTTCAGTTCATCAATCTTGTCGTTATCAAGAATGTTGAAGTCAATGAACAGCGCAATGATGACAGTCACGATGACCACAAATACCGAAAGAAGAAGGTACTCACGCCGTAGGAAGGCCATTGCGCCTTCACGGATCAGGTCACCGATATGTTTGACGTTGTCCTGGCCTTCGTCTTTCCGAAGGACCCCCATCGCCATAACGATTGCAGCGAGGATGCCTATCCCGGCAGCAATGGCGCCAAATAGTAAATACTCAGGAGCGTCGCTTTGCCCCATTAATTCCAAGTCAATTACCCCCTACGAATACGCCGCCATCCAGAGGGCAATAACCCACATGGAGAACGGCGGCGCGCAATGCAAAGTGTCGGAATGTAACATTCGACAGTTGAAGCTATCATCGACCCGACTGAAGGGTCAATGAAATTTGGTTACGCGTTACGAAATTCGTCGTTACCCGGGATGAAGTTTTCGGGAGGTTCGCAAGAGTCCCGTAATCAGGCTCGCGACTGCTCAATCAGACGTACGAGTTCACGGCTGGCAGCTTCAGGATCAGGTGCCATACAAACGGCTGTGATTACGCAGGCCATCTCGGCGCCCGC
>JABIGL010000117.1 GCA_018650185.1 Chloroflexota bacterium | reverse complement strand
CGGGGTGGAGGAGTACGAACACCAGCTAGAGATCGCTCGGCGGGTCCAGCTGTGGTTCGAGGAGCGGTTGCTGGACTGACATGGTGGGAACGGTTTCGTTGTGGGGTGCGTTGTAGATAGTGACGGTTGTCTCGGCCTAATGAATTGTTCAGGGCGGACGACCGTGGGCGTATTGCCATACGCCCTTACAGGTTTGTCGAATAGCCAGAGTAAATAGGATTTGTGAGGTGCGGTTGTGCTGAGTCTGCCAATGGGCCGATTGGCGGTCATCGTTTTTATGGTGACCACGGCACTGGCCGTCGCGTGCGGAAGTGACCCTGAGACCGCGCCCGCGTCTGTATCCGACCTGCCGGGCGCGACTCCAACGCCCATCGTTCTAAGCGAAACCGTGGCTTTGCGGATCGCGTTGGAAGGTAAAGACGGCGGTATTTACTCGTCCATGGTGGGCGAGCCGACTGGTGCCTGGGGTGCAGTCATGACCCGAGATGAAGCGACCGTTCTACGACGTGGCGAACCAATCAGCTCACGTACTTCAGAATATGACCTGCGGAATGACCTTGTCTGGTACTTCGTTCTTGAAGGTCAAGTGGTACATACGACTCCATCGGGCCCTGGCCCGACAGTTGAACCAGATCTGAGTCCCAAATTTGGGATCGTGGGACTGGCTTTCGACGCCTTCACAGGTAGCTATATGTTCGGTACGTCGAGTCAGACAGAACGCGACATCGGCCAATCAACTTTGCCAAAGATTGAGGTCCCGGCGGATATATATAGCCTCCCCCTACCGACCTTCGCCCCATCGCAACCAGCTCCGCTCGTCACACCTGCGCCGCCGGCCACACCCGCACCTCCCGCTCCCACGGCGACCACTGCACCGCTAACAACACAGGCGCCAGCGACGCTCGCGGCTCCGGGCACGTTCGAATACGCTCTTCAGTTCGTTCCCAATCAACTCGCACACACCGGTCTAATCCGCATAAACGACCTGCATGGAATGCGCCGTCTACTGGCACTCGGAGCGCCGAGTCCAAACGACAGCGATCAAGAGTTGCTGGACTACAAGGTCGCCCTGGTACTGGCCCAATCACTTGAGGAACGACCGTACCTGATTGGCGACGAATGGCTTTCCGGGCTCAGCCCTGACTACTTGGATTCCGCTCCATCAACACGACCCTACCTGGGGTTCGACACACGTGATCTGGACATGGTCGTAACGACCGGTGAAACAGCCGGAGGACCATCCCTTGGTATCGAGGTGGTTTTCGGCGATATTCAGTCGCAGATCGCAACAATCCTCCTCGCAGATTGCGTGACCTGTATCCCGTATGACCTGGTCAAAAGCGGAGACGTCGACTTCCTCAGTTGGGGTGAAGACGCCCGCCCGTCATTGTCCCATCGCCTGGCGCCCCCCGCGCACGACCAGTTCGGTCGTGGCGGCCGAATCCTGGTAGGGGACGGATACGCAGTCCGTACGCTGTTCACGGAATCGATGCACGACACCATCAGTGCGATTTCCGACTCGGAGCGCAGCCTGGGTGCTGACGCTGATTTCGCACTTGCGGCACGTGCCGCTGACGAGATGGAGGTGGTCTCGCTAACGCTCACCATCCAACCATTCAAGATGTCTGACATCGTGGAAGTATATGGAGGCCGGGGACGACTCACGCTCAATGGCTTAGATCCCAGCTTCCGGGGATTCATCGCGGCCCTGAACGAAAGGTCGGGAGACCCGAACGCCCGGGAATCGATTGTCGCAGACAGCTTTGCTGGATCCGCCTCGATTCCGGAATTTCGAGTCGTAGCGACCGGATTAGGTAGCGATGAGGACGGGTTATTCGTCGCAATCGCACTGGTATTTGATGACGAGTCGTCTGCGAGCGAGGCGAGCAAAGCTTTAGAGGACCGCATCGCAAACGGCGCTTTCCCGGATTTAACGTCCGAACCCTACGGCCTCGAATCGTGGGGCCGGAAGATCGAGCGCGCTGTGGTCGAGGTATCCGGTAGAACCGTCACCGCCCGAATCCGAGTGACCGAACCCTCCAACGTCCAACAAAACTTCATCCTTCGTGGCAACGGGGGATTTGCGGATGACGGGGTCGGCGTAGGCACGTTAACCCTGTTCCTAATCGGCCATGATTGATGTGTTGCAAGGGAATATGAAACGCCAGCTATGGATCAACGGAATGATCGCTTTGGGTGTGGTGGCGGTGGTCACGGCCGCTTGCGGGAGCGAATCGGATCAGGCGCCTGCCGATTCCGGCCCACTGAAGACGCGTGAATGGGCTCTAGAACGTGGTCCAAAACAGGTCAGCATTGATGGACCGCTGGACCCACCCGCGACGCCAGAGAATGCGGTCGCCCGTCTAATGCCGTGGCCCGTGTTTAAAACATGGAAAGAATCAGCCCGGGGCGTATGGACTCGCGAGGGTTACGGCGAGCCGGAGCCAGATGACTCGGTCTGGGTCGTACAAATGGAGGCAAGAATATTCGAAGGATTTCCAGCAAAAGCAGAGGCATTCGTCTTCCCGATAGTCGTGCTGGACGGATACACCGGGCTTTCCCCGTTCGCCATCCTAGCTACCGAGCCTTTGATCCTTCCACAGGACTATTACGACCCTGAGTTACGACTCGGCCCACTCAAATACGTCGTCGAACCATCCCGTGTTTCTCACGAAGAGGCGATCGCGCTTGTATTGGATCAAGGCCCGTGTCTCAGCCGGGACACGCCGCTACGAGGCCATCCCGATTTCAACCGCGCCACAGCCGATCAGATCCGGTTCGGATCGCAAGGTCGATTCTGGAGAGAATTACAGTTAGAGATTCCAACCGACCCTAAGGAAGACCGGCTGGGATGGCTGTTGACTCTGCCTTATGAAATGCGCCTTGTTAAGCACGCGGGCGCATCGGGAGCCGATGGCACGCAACCGCCGCGTGTAACTGAGTGGGGCAACGTAATTTTCGCCATCCTCGATGACGAGACCCGAAGTTTGGTCGGAGGAGGGACCAAACACCAGTGGAATGCTGAGATGTCCCAGGATGAGTATTCATCGATCTGGGACTATGGGCAGAATCTCGGATGGTGGCGGCTCTGGGACGAACTTCGCGATCTGCCGGAATATGAACGCATCCCTGCCGAACTCGCTGCCCGATTAGCCGCGGAGGGAGGCGCCGTTCCAGAACCAACTCCGACGCCTCTCCCGTCCACCCAGGAAAACACCGCTAACTTCGCCGCAGATCCTTTGATGTTGGAGGCCGTGGTTGGGCGCGTCACCCGCCGTATCGGTGAGGTGAGGGTACCCGATGCCGGAATTCCCGGCTTCAACATATTCAGCTACTGGGTGATCGAACCCGATGAGCACTTTGTGGGACAAACGCCCGTCAGCGAGGTGATCGTGATCGTCCATGAAGGCGACGCCAATGCTGATCGCGTGCAATTCAGGCGTGCCCGATTCCCGGTCACGATGAACGGTAGTTGTGTTCCTCAGGCAACTCCCGTCCGGATGGCCTCCCTTGAGTGGTCCATCGGTCACGTCCACACGGGCGATTTCGACCACGCCGGGGGCGAATGGGATGCTACCTGTTGATGACGGGAATGTTTCAATAATCCGAGGTGGAGAAAACATGGATGTCACGGTCGCCGAATTCGTGGTCGAAGTGATGGATGTCGCCAGGCTGTCCGGGAAATCGGTTGGGCGGTCACTTCCCCGACCCATTTCGACTCCTGCGCCAACCACAACCCAGTTATCGGCAGCCGGAAGCCTTCAAGCAGCTATCGATTCGCTGCCCGAAATTGCGCGTGTCGAGCTTGCGGATGACGTGTTCGGCGTAATCCCCGGGCATGTGGAACGCGTACCACTCGAACTCGATCCAATTGCTGGGACCGACTTCGCTGTCTATCACGTGCCCAGCGGATCCTGGACGTGGTTTCATGAGGATGACGTACCGATAGACCGCGCATATAGATCACTGGAAGCCATCGAGGCGATAGAGTCCGTAGTACGCGATCCGGAGCTGATCGCTACGTTGCGTGATCGGGTGCCTCCGACCACATCAAAATGAACATCAGGAGATTGAATGCCTCGCGCCGTTCTGTTTGACCTCTTCGGAACTCTTGTTCCCTCGCCACTGAATAGTGAGTACCGGAGCGTTGTCGACTCCATGGCGAAGGTGGCCGGGCTAAACCCGGACGAGTTTTATCCGCGCTGGATGTCCATCAATGATGATCGCCTGAAGGGAACAAACCGTTCTTCAGAGGGCGAAATCGAACAAGCGATGCGACTCGTTGGAGTGACGCTGTCCGAAGAACAAATGGCTGAGTGCGTTCAGATGCGGTACGATGCGATGAAATTCCGTCTCGCCCCTAAGCCAGGCTGCATCGAGATGCTGACCCAACTGGCCGCGTCGGGAGTGAGGCTGGGGCTGGTTTCCGATTGCGTGCATGACGTACCGGCCATCTGGCCATCGACACCGTTTGCTGATTTGCTCACGACGACCGTCTTCTCATGCGTCGAAGGCACCCGCAAGCCGGATCCAGCGCTCTACCACACAGCAATGAACGGTCTTGGCGTAACGCCCTCCGAGTCGATATTTATCGGTGACGGTGGCTCCAACGAGCTACAAGGTGCACGCGATCTGGGTATCTCTGCCTACTTCCTGGACGATCAACCGGAAGACCAGAGCACCGTGTTGCGTGTGGACGTTCATGAATGGGACGGGCCGTCTATCAACAGCCTCGCCGACGTCCCGGCATTGGTTGGGTGCCATGACGACAACAGGTGAACGGGCAGCGAAACCCCAATCCCACGCCACCAAGACGAACGTAATAGCACCAAAACATTGGTAACCCAACAACTCCCATCCAAATAGCCGCCCAGCCGGGCTACACGGTTCCGATACCCCATATTCAGAAAATCCTGAGTGACGCCGACTCGTGGCGTCGTTTTGCCGCCGGGCGTAGACTCCGAGTCCTGCGGGTTGGCGGATTCCGTCGCCGAACGTACACCGCTCGGCGGTAAGGATTGACCCGTAGACCACATCCTTGTACTCCGGTCATCGCCGGAACAAGGCTCGACTCCAGCCCGATACCCGGATGGTGGATATGCAGCGCGCGACCCGAGATGTTCTGTACTACGAGACCGGTGCGGATAACCCGGTCACGATGACGGTACAACCCGGCGAGGTCTTCGAAGTACAGACCCAGATGAACCGGGGACCTGACTCAGACTCCGCTTCTGTTCCTGATCACCTTCGGGAGTACTACAACACTGTACGCAGCGACTCTTTGCCCACCGATCGCGGGAACGCTTCATCGGGCGCGATACGTGTCGAGGGCGCTCACCCCGGGCAGGTGTTGGTCGTCCATGTTGAGGAGATCACGCCCCATAACATCGGCTGGACCGGTTACCGGGGCAACACCGGCGCAATGCCTGGCTGGCTCGGCGATTCAAATGTCGGCCCCACCTCTAAAGTCGTTGAGATCCGTGACAAACGGATCATCTGGAACGACAAATTTTCCATTCCTATTAAACCCATGCTTGGCTGCGTGGGTGTCGCTCCCGCACGTGACCGGTGGGTCAACTCATGGGCCGGTGTATGGGGTGGCAACTTCGATATCCAGGAAGTGACCGACGGCGCACAGGTCCACATTCCCATCCAGGTTGAGGGCGCAAACCTCCACGTCGGCGACATGCACGCGCTACAGGGTGACGGCGAAATTTGCGGCGGCGGCGGCATCGAGACAGGCGGCATCGCACGGCTACGGGTTGAGCTCAAAGACAAACCCGCCAATATGACCTGGCCCCGCATCGAGAACGACGAATACATCATGACCACGGCGCAGGCCCGCCCGGCTGAGGACGCCTTCCGGACCGCGCTGAGCGAGATGCTTCTCTGGCTTGAAGATGAGTACAACTTCACCCGTAAGGATGCCTTCATGTTTCTTGCGCAGGTGCTTGAGGCTCGCATCACACAGTTCGTTAACCCGACGTTCAGTTACGTGGCGAAGGTGAAGAAGGAATATCTGGAGTGGACGAAGTGAGCCAGACGCCCATTTCTTCAGAGGAATACAACTACGCCAGCTTCCCGTTGAATATGGACATGCCGTCCTTCATCGGTTTCCGCAAAGATGCGCCGGGTCCCGGTGAATCTGCGCCCGATGGCGAAGACACGGCAAAAAAGGTGCGAAGAGCCGCTGAGCAAGCGCGCCAACTGCAACAGGCCACGCCGATCGGTAATGATTAATTGACTGGCGCGATAGAAAGCGACTTTGGAACACACTCAAATGCCTGAGCTATACAGATTCGACAAGAGCCAGGAGCTTTACGCACGTGCCCAGTCGATGGTCGCGGGCGGAATCAGCAGCCAGATCCGGCGCGCAGAGTTGCCGGTGCCGCTGTGGTTTGAGCGCGCCAAAGCCGGCCGCATGTGGGACGTCGACGGGAATGAGTACGTCGACTACGTAATGGGCATGGGGCCGAACATCTTTGGCCACTCCCCGGATTTCATCTCGGACGCGGTGGCGCGGGACATGCGGGACGGATTCATCTTTGCGGGGCAGATGGAGCTGGAGCTGGAGGTCACGGAGATGGTGCAGAGCACCGTCCCGCTAAAGGGCCCGGTGCGTTACGCATCGTCCGGGACCGAGATCGACCAGGTCGCCCTCCGACTGGCTCGGGGCTACACCGGACGCCCGAAATATCTGAAGTTTGAGGGCCACTACCACGGTTGGACGGACACGGTGGCGTACAGCGTCCACCCTCCACTGGACCAGGCCGGACCGTACGACAGCCCGATCGCCGTTCCCGAATCCGGCGGCATCGCTCCCGGGTCTGAACACGACATCGTGATCGCACCGTGGAATGATCTCGACGCTCTCAAGGCGGTCTTCGAGAAACACGGCTCGGAACTGGCGTGCGTATTAACCGAGCCGATCCTCTGCAACACGAACTGCATCATGCCCCGTCCCGGATACATGGAGGGCATGCGAGAACTGTGCGACAAGTACGGCGTGCTGCTCATATTCGACGAGGTAATCACCGGATACAGAGTCGCCCTCGGTGGCGCACAGGAACTGCTCGGGGTTGAGCCGGACCTGGCAACGTACGCAAAGGCGTTGGCCGGTGGATTCCCGCTGTCGATGTTGATCGGCAAACCGGAGATCATGGCGGTGCTGGGCGATGGCCGTGTGCAGCACGGCGGTAGCTTCAACAGCAACGTGATGTCTATGTCCGCGGCGCGGGCCGGGCTGAAGCACATCCTGGAAAATCCGGTTCGCTTTTACGCTGACCTGAATAATCAGGGAAATCGTCTCATGGAAGGGCTGAAACGCGTTGGCCGTGAGGTCGAGTCTGACCTGCAGGTTCAGGGACTGGGGTCCACCTTCTGGACCAACTTCACGACCAAAGAAGAGATATTCAACTACCGCGATCACGCGGAGAACGTTGACGAAGAGAAATACCACCGGTTCGCACAGGCAATGCTTGAACGAGGGGTTCGTTTGAGCACGAATGGCCGGTGGCACGTGGCGTCATCACACACAGACGCCGACGTTGATCGCACGATCGAGGCGGCGAAGTCCGCCCTTCAGGCGATCTAGCACGGGGTTTATGCGGCTCGGGGGACTATGTGGGCCGCGGAAGATCATAGGAGCAATCAATTGCGCTGGAGTTCTGCTGTAACCGATATCTCATCGCTCACACGGGCGGTAGATGACGCGGCTGAGCGGGTAGAGATCGGGCTGGACGGACCGTCCGCCGACCTCGTATTCGCCTTTATCTCGTCGCATCACGCGCCGTCCTACTACTCGGTAGTAGAGCTGGTGCGTTCCCGATTCCCGGGAGCGATCGTTATCGGTTGTTCCGCGGGTGGCGTCATAGGCGCCGGGCACGAGGTCGAGAAAACGCCGGGCGTAGCGCTCACGGCGGCAAGTCTGCCTGGTGTGGTGATAACGCCGTTCGAGTTCGATAGCGATGAGCTACCAAGCCCGGACGCGGCTCCCGCCGCGTGGGAAGCTTTGATAGGTGTGCCCGCATCCGACAATCCAAGCATCGTTCTGCTGCCAGACCCGTTCACGCTTCCTTCTGACGCACTCGTCGAAGGGCTGGACTACGCTTACCCGAACTCCGTCAAGATCGGCGGGCTCGCCAGCGGCGGCACGGTGACCGGCGCAAATGCGCTGTTCTCCAGTCGCGGCACACGACGCTCCGGCGCAGTGGGCGTGGCATTAAGCGGAAACGTGGTCGTGGATAGTGTCGTTGCCCAGGGATGCCGACCTATCGGGGAGCCGATGGTCGTGACCGGTTGCCGTGACAACGTAATTACCGAACTTTCCGGTGAGCTACCGCTGGACGTCCTTCGTGGCCTGTTTGATGGCGGCGACGAGGGTGAGCGTCGGCTTATCCGGCGTTCCCTCCAGATCGGAGTCCTGATGGACCCGTTCCAGGATCAGTACGAGGCCGGGGATTTCCTAATTCGCAACGTGATCGGTGCAGATGGCGACAACGGCGCGCTGGCGGTCGGCGAACGCATCCGAGAGGGACAGGTAGTCCAGTTCCACGTACGTGACGCCAGCTCGGCGAGCGACGATCTGGGTGCGAATCTAATGCGTTACCTGTCAGATCACCCGGAGTCCTCACCTTCAGGCGCACTGCTCTTCACCTGCCTTGGCCGTGGTGAACGTTTATTCGGGCGTGTGGACCATGACACCGACCTCTTCCAATCGGTCGTAGGTGCGATGCCCATAACGGGCTTTTTCTGCAACGGTGAGATCGGCCCGGTTGGCGGCTCGACCTTCTTGCACGGCTACACCAGCTCCTTCGCCCTCTTCCGCCCAAAGGAAACCGCAGCGATCTAGCGCGCACCATCCAACTACCGCGTCGTAGACTTCCGGCCTGAATTGTTTGAATTGCAACAGGCCGGAGGTTTCCTAAATGTCCGAGACAACCGATCACATGGATCGATTCGCGGGGCGAATCGCGATCGTTACGGGCGGCGCTCTCGGTATAGGAGGCGGAACAGCGCGTAAGCTGGCTGCACAGGGCGCAAGCGTGCTGGTGGCCGATGTGAACGACGAAGCAGCAGCAGCTAACGTCGCCGGTATCACGGAACGCGGCGGCACAGCGAAAGCCATTCACACCGATGTCGGATCGCACGACGCCATCAAAGAGATGATCGACACCGCTGTGAGTGAGTGGGGCCGTCTCGACATCCTCGTCCAGAACGCTTACGACGGCGGACGCCGGTCAAACGGCAGCGCGGTTGAGGTTGCGGAAGAGGACTGGGACCACAGCATGGCGTTGCTCACCAAGGCCCTGTTTCTCGGCGCCAAGTACGCCGTCCCGGAAATGCAGAAAAACGGTGGCGGCAGCATCGTCAACCTCGCCTCCGTTCACGGCATCCTTATGGCCCCTCGAAAGTTGGTTTACGAAGCGGGTAAAGCTGCGGTGATCGGCATGACAAAGCAGATGGCGATCGATTTCGGGCCAATAGGAATCCGGGTCAATTGCATCCTCCCCGGCCACATCGTCACAGAATCAAGCCAGGCCGCGACCTGGGACGAGACTCCCGGCGGACTAGAGTTCTTCGATCAGCAGTATCCGGTGCGCAGGACCGGCGTTCCGGAGGACATCGCCAACGCGATCTCGTTCCTGTGCTCCGAAGACGCATCGTTCATTACAGGCCATCCACTGGCGGTCGATGGCGGGCTGACGATCCAGCTTCAGGAGGATCTCGGAGTAGCTCTTGGCAAGTACGCCAGAGAGAACGAATTCCAGATGCCCTACTAGCCGGCCGCGTGCCGCGTTTATTTAAATAAGAAACCGACTACGTGGAGAACAGACCAATGCCTAGATTTGACGGACAAGTTGCTATCGTCACTGGTGGTGCGCTCGGCATCGGTGGAGCTACAGCGCGGCGTCTTGCGTCTGAGGGTGCATCTGTCCTCATCGCTGACTTCAATGACGAGGCGGCAGTAGCGAACGTAGATCGAATAGCCGACGCCGGTGGGAGGGCGATGAGCCTCACAACCGATGTCTCCAAGGGCGACGACATTCGAGAAGCGGTCGAAACTGCGGTGAACGAGTGGGGTCGCTTGGACATCATGGTCAACAACGCCTTCCCGACCGACACGCGGGACGCTCCCTGGTGGGGCAGCGCCGTCTCGGTCCCGGAAGAAGGCTGGGACCTGGGAATGTCGATGCTGACAAAGGCCCTTTACCTGGGCGCAAAGTACGCCGTGCCGGAAATGTCAAAAATCGGCGGCGGCAGCATCGTGAACCTGGCCTCCGTCCACGGGTTGCTGATGGCGCCGAACTCTCTTGTGTACGAGGCCGGTAAATCAGCTGTAATTGGAATGACACGACAGATGGCGATCGACTTCGGGCCGATAGGAATCCGGGTGAACTGCATCTGCCCCGGCCACATCGTCACAGAAGGCCTAGGGGAAATGTGGGAGGACAACGCCGAAGGGCTTAAGTTCTTCGACCAGCAATACCCGGTCCGGCGAACCGGTGTACCGGACGATATTGCTTCCGGAATTGCATTCCTGTGCTCCGACGAAGCGTCCTTCATCACAGGCCACCCACTCGTGATCGATGGCGGACTGTCGATTCAGCTCCAGGAAGACCTAGGTGTGGCCCAGGGCAAGTACGCCCGAGAGAACGAATTTCGGATGCCCTGATCCCCGGCCTTAGATCGACTCGGGTCCATGGGCCATATTTTACGTAGCGCCCATGATCATTAACGTGCATCCATTCTCGACCCGAACGGTCATATCAGGCGTTACGGAAGATCCGAGTAACGGTTAGACATACCGGACTCCTTCCGCTTCTCTTTCCGTCCTCCCCCCACCGTAATCTCAACCGTCACTGAGGCCATGCGTGCAACCAATCGCGTACCTCGTCACACGGATCTTCATGTTTCCTTTAAATCGGGAGGCTCTACTTGTATCCAACAGACGAGTCGTTCCGGTCAATCCGACCGTGACAGGGTTCAGCATTCCGGTCCGGTTTCACGTCGTAATTCAAGAGTGATCCGGCATGGTCAAAAGAGAGTTCAGAGACAATGGAATCAAATGAAATCGCAGGGGCTGTGCCACAAACCGGCTGGAGCATCCGAAGTCTTATGCGACCCCGGTATCTGATCGGCGGTTTTGTTGTGTCGGCAAGCATCGCCGTGGCAATTCTGGCCGTATTGCAATTCGCGGTCCGTGATGACTCGGGAACGACGACGGGAGAACTCCTGGAAGCCCCGGTAACGCTCGGTGACCTGGTCGAGAGCGTTTCGTCAGATGGCACTATCGTATTTCCGACGCGATCCGGGATGTCTTTCGGTACGGCCGGCTCGGTCAATGAAGTACTTGTTGAGGTGGGCGACACCGTCACCGTCGGTCAGGAACTTGCCAGCCTGGATCCGCTGACGACATCACACCTTTCGGCAGATGTCGAAGGAGCGCGCATTGATCTGGAAAGTGCCTTAGATAAATTACAGGACGCCCAGCAAGGTGCGTCTGCACTTGAGATCGCGAGGGCTCAGGAGGATTTGACCGACGCCCAATCCGCAGTTGATGCGCTACTCGCTCAACCGGACCGCGAATTGCTTGACGCTACCGCCGCGGTTACGAAGGCGGAGCTCGCTCTTTCGAACGCCCGAGAAGCACTGTCAGATCTCCAATCGAAACTTGATCCCGAGTCCATCGCCGATGCTGAGATCGAGCTGACTCTTGCCACCGAGGCATACGATGGCGCTGTCGCAAATCTGGCCTTGGTAGAACGCGATTGGGACACAAACGTCGAAGACGCGACAACGGCGTTGGCCGACGCACGGGCAAGTTACATCACCGAATTCGAAGGCTGGTTCGGCGTCACCCTCACAGAAGAGCAGACCCCCACGGCGCCAACAGATTTACTGGCCAACTGGGGGGCAACTTACGAATCGATTTTTGTTCGGGACGTGTCCGCGGACCTCGGCACAGATGTCGACGATCCTCAGACCCCGTGGAATGAGTTCACGGTGTCGCTATGGACGAGGGTGTTCCCGTTCGGCGTGGATGCGACGTGTGATTCGTCGCAGACATCTGCCGACGTTCCCTGTGTCCAGGAAGAAGTAGAGGACGCATGGACCGCCATCGGAACTGCCGAGGACGCGCTCGCCAAGACATCACCCGATCGTGCAAATGCGGTCACCGTGGCCCGTAAAGCGATCACAACGGCAGAGACGGCCATGCAGATCGCAGAAGAATCAGCAGCGTTCGCATCGGCGTCTACAACAACTCTTGAACTCCAGGCCGCAGCGGAGACGGTCGCCGGAGCTGAGAGCGACTTGACGGTCGCGACGGGAGCACTGACGACCCTGACCTCAGCGCAATCTCACGGAGTTGTCAGCACCTCCCTCGCCATAGCCGAGGCGGAGTTGAATGATGCTCAGATCAATCTATCTGAACTGACTTCCCTGAATCAGACGCTTATCGCACTACGCACCGCAGAAGCGGAGGTCGCCCAGGCGCAGTTGGACGAAGCGTCAACACTTTTCGACAGCGCAATTTTGAAGTCCCCGGTCGATGGCGTTATCGACGCTGTTAACTTCAGCCCGGGCGACGAAGTCCAGAGAAACGCAGTGATCGTCGAGGTTATCGACCCGACTATCGTGACCGTTGAGATGGAGGTTGCCCAGGTGGACATCCTGGCGGTGGCTATCGGTGCTGAGGCGTCATTGACGCTGGAGGCACTGCCCGGACAGGTTTTGAACGGAAACGTCACTGACATCGGGGCGGCCTCCGGGGGTCAGACCGGGAGCGTCACGTTCCCGGTGGTGGTCACGATGCAGGTCCCGACCGGGATCACACTTATCGAAGGCCTGACCGCCAACGCTGACATGATCACGAGCCTGACATCGGACGTCTTACTCGTACCATCTGTTGCAGTTGGCGGGTCATTCACCCAGCCAACGGTCGATGTGCTGAGAGACGACCAGGTTCAGACCGTCGCAGTCAGCCTGGGCGGCGGCAACGAGACGTTTGCCGTGATCGGCTCGGGCCTCATTGAAGGCGAAACGGTTCTATTCAGGTTGCCGGGTGTCACGGAAGACACCAACCCGTTCTCCGTGATTCGAGCTGGAGTCGGCGGGTTCGGCGGCGGCAGGCCCACCGGTACTGGTGGTGGCGGATTTACGGGTGGCGGATTCAGTGGCGGCTCTGGCGGAGGTGGCATTGGCGATGGTGGTGTTGACGAGGGTAAAACCCAAGAAGAGCTAATGGATGAGTT
>JABIGL010000164.1 GCA_018650185.1 Chloroflexota bacterium | reverse complement strand
TGAACTTGATCCCATCCGGGATGCGGTGGGCTACCACAACAACAATTGCATCTTCTGAAATATGGTCCAGCAACGTCGTCATGATATAGATCTGGAGAGACCGTTCTACGTTTGCCGTAGTCTCGTCGAGCAGGATCAGATCGAGTGGATCAAAGAATAATGGCGCCAGTAACAATCTTTGCCTCTGTCCGACCGACAACCAGCCGCCATTTTCACCAACCGGCTCATCGAGATCACCGAGCAGCCTGGAATCCAGGCGAACTGCTTCCAGGGCTTTAATTATCTCAGAATCGGATCGGTCCGAATCTAATGTGAGATTCATGCGGGCGGAATCTCTGAACACCTGGAGGTCGTTTGAGACGAACGAGATGCGATTTCTTGGTCCGTAGTCAGCTTCAGATTCTGTGGACGCCCCATTGATCAGTACGTTTCCAGATGCCGGTTTTAGCAGCCCGGCGATAATTTTTAAGATCGTTGTTTTGCCACCGCCACTCGGTCCCTGTAACAGAACCCTGTCTCCAGCCTTAAGTTCAAGGGATGCACCTCGCAAAACCTGAACCCCATCCGGGTAACTGAATTCAACATTTTCAAGCCGTAATGATCTCAGTGGCTTTCGAATTTCCCCCGGTCCAATTGCATCGTCTGCCGTCGGTGTGGCAACGGCTTCCAAGTCTGATATCAGGGATTCCACCATTCTCACAGCCGGAATATTCCCTCTCATCTTGACGGTTCGTGCTTGAAAGTCCTGAACAAGTCTCTGGATCCTTGTCATCAGTACAAGGAATATCAAAACACCTGCGACGCTCAATGCCGACGTCGAAGACGCTATAAAAACGGACCCAAATAAGGCGGCCAGCATGATTGTCGTCGTCGTGGTGTCTAACAGTAGAATGTTTAGTTGAGCGTCGAATCGGTACTGCTGGGTTCTATTGATGAACTCTTCCGATCTCTCAGCGGTTCTCGCTTCTGCACCCCGAGATTTTATCGGTGTGATGCCACCCACGGTGTCCGTAGCAAAGGCCAACAGAGCACTACGCATTTGCACAGCGAGCGCCCCGAGGCGCATAACGATTCGGTAACGTCGCCAACTGACAAAAATTACCAACACGCCGATGAGCGCTACGACTCCTACCAGTGGCGGGGAGATGGTGTATGCAGCAAACACGAATACAGCTAACGAAACCGGAATAGTCGCGAGTCCGACGAGGTTTACGGGAACCATGGAGTAATGATCTGCCTCACTCACGATTGCATTGGACAGAGCCTCTTTGTCGACAAATGCGCTGTGATGATGCGGAGCGCGAAGATAGGCCCGTATCAGGCGGAACGTAATCAACTTGTAAATGGAATAGGCCAGACGCGCGAGCACATATCTGAATAGAAACCGGCTCGCCACTGCGGTTACAAGCAAGATCAGTGCCAGGATGAGAATGGGAGTATTTGAATCCGGGTCGTCGGTGATATGCGACACGACATTTGAGTTGTACCAGCTGATCAAAGTCGAGTCGTCACCCGGCTCCAGGGTCCAGTACAGAGACGTAATGAACGCTAGTTCGAGAAAAGGAACAGCTATGGCCGCCAGGAATACAAACAGGAATGGCCAGCGGTAAAGGCGGAACACGGCGATCAACCCACCGACTGCGACGGGGTGAAGACCCAACTTCCTTAACAAAAATGTCATCTGAGGCTCCGCCGGGGCCTCGTTAGATTCAACGTTGAGATGGTGATTTCGACAATTCCCTGCGCCTCACAGGGGTCGAGATCATACGAGTGCATCTGGTTCGTAGTCCTCCGTCAAACCTTGCCATTCCCCGGAGGAGTCGTCCTTTCTGGCGAGTTTCAGTCTACTTTGGGCTTCCCTGTACGCCCGTGTCACTCTGTACACCTCGCCCGGAATCCTCCACGGGCGTCGCCTGGATGTCCGTCCAACCGTTGCCTTCAGGAACAATCTCAACATGAACTGCTGCAGGGTCCAACCAGGGAAGTGTTTCAGATGCATGTAAATGGCGGAGACCTGAGCCGCGTTTTCCCGAAGTGATTTTCTACTGCCACCCTGGGGGTCTCTTAAGTGTCGGATGGCTGGTATATCGCTGTAGAAAATTTTGGCCCCAGACCGGAACAACCGGTAACCGATCTCGAAATCCACCATCCTCGGTATGTGAGGGTCAAAACCTCCGACTCGGATTATTGCGGACCTTTTGACCATAAAGTTCAGCGAGCTCACCCCGATCATCATCCCACTCCACCGGTAATTTGGCGCGACCATAAATAATCGAACCGGGTCCATCGTTGCCGTGTCCCACGGGTACTCAGTGGGCAACTCCTCCTGGCGGGTGGAGGCTCCGTTCAGCACATCTACGTTCTCTTGGCTCATGACTGTCACGTGGTTTTGGATCAGGTCTGATGGAATCAGGATATCGTCGTCCAGAAACAACATGAGTTCATTTCGAGCAATGGACGCACCAATGTTCCGCGGAACACTTATCGACGGCTCAGGATGATGAAAGACTTTCAGAGTCATCCTGTCAGCAAACTCTGAGTAGAAGCCCGGCGGACGCACCTCCTCAGGGGCCTGGTCCACCACTATGACTTCGTCGGGAGGCAAGGTTTGTCCGCAGAGCGCTTCAAGTACAGCCCTGAGGGGGTCGTAACGAAAGTAAGTGGGAATTATCACACTTACTTTTGCTTCTGCAATTGGGTTGGTCAATTCGTAATCCGTATCTAACGGCCGGGTGGGTTGCCCGCCGCACTGTCATTTCCTCTTGGCCAGAACATCAATTTGGACCGGCCGGAGACATTTCTGATCTGCTCCCTGATCTGAGACGCAAGCTGGTTCGGATCCTGGACCTCACCTGTGTCTATGGTGGCGGTCGGATCTGCGTCTTTCACGAAGAGCAAACTCAAATGATCCAACTGGCTGGCAAATGAGTCTGCATCCGCCATCCTATCGCGAGCATACCGCATCACCGGTCTTCCACCTCTGGCCACATCACGATTGATCGAGTGGGCACCTGTAATGGTGAACCACAAGAATCGATTCTTACCGGTCATTCTTAGGCCTGTACGCACCCAGAATATTTGTCGCTCTGCGTCAGGTAATCGTAACCAAACACCAATCACAGCCTGGGCCCATAGCTCGTCTACAACCAAACAGGAGCGAGTTAATGCGGCCGCAGTGCGTGCGGCAATGCTCCGGGTGAGCGTGTCATTTAAGAAGAACAGAAGCTCGGTTTCAAGATCTGTCCCAATCTCGTCCTTGCCGGGTCGGGTGGCCCACAGCGAACTTAATGTATTTTTTAATTTCCCATTTCTGGGAGCCCGAGCCGACTGGTCTGTCCCGGACATTCGAAGCAGTGCGTTGCACTTGAGGTAAGTGTACGGGAGGAGCGCCCTATCAACTCTGGTGAGTCTTAGGATCTTCAAAATCCGCGCAGGTAACAAACCCCGTGAATCGGACTCTTGCATCAGGAGTTGGATCGAGCTCGTCTTGCCTGACCCGGGGAGACCGGCGAATTGTGTACGCGCGGCTACTCGTTGATGCGCGGCTACTGGAACGACGAAGAGAAGACGGCGGAGTGCGTCGATGCTGCCGGCTGGATGCACACCGGCGACCTCGCGAC
>JABIGL010000051.1 GCA_018650185.1 Chloroflexota bacterium | reverse complement strand
CTAACTAACGAGTAATCGTTAATTCAAGACCGGCTGTGCATCTCCTGCGCAGCCGGTTTTTTTGTGTTTATGCCTGCATTAACAATCCATCCGGCAATTAGCCCCGGATGAACACCTGAACCTGTAAGCCCGTCATCCCCGAGCAGTCATGAGCTACCCCTGATCCAGCCGGTATGCCCTCACGGCTGTGTCCCGGAATAATGCCGCCTTGTCGTGCGCCGAAAAGTCTGACGTCATCCGCTTAAAGGAGTTCCACAGGACGGTGTACGAGCTCGACACCTTGTCTACCGGAAAGTTGCTCTCGAACATGCAGCGGTCGACACCGAACTTCTCGATGCAGTGCATGTAGTACGGTCCCATCACGTCAGCGATGTCCTGGGAGCTTGGTGGTGCGTCGCGCTTGTGCCACTCAAACCCGCCGAGAGGCATCCCAAAACCACCCAGCTTTATGACAACGTTCGGGCATGTCGCAAGCTCATCCATACCGCTCTTCCAGAGTTCGAAGACTTCTTCCTCCTTACCGGAATAGGTACCTATGCCCAACGGACCGGCGATGTGGTCAAGGATGATCGTTACACCGGGAAAAGCCCTCGCCAGATCAGCTAATTCCGTGAGTTGCGGGTGGTACAGCCAGGCATCGAAACTCAGTCCCAGCCGGTCCAATGCGCCGAACCCTTCACGGAACTTTGCGTCCCCAAGTAGACCTCGCATGGGAGATTTGTAAGACCTGATAGTCGAATCAGCGTCCCAGCAGGAAGAGTTGCGAACGCCACGGAAACGATTCTGACTGGCCGCAATATGAGCCTCAAGGACTTCCTGAACGGCGTTCCCTGCGGACAGATCAGCGTAACTGACGATCCCCGCAGCGACCCTGGTATCGCCGTATCCTCCGCTCGCGCTCAACGCAGCGAGGCCCTGTACGAACTCCGTCTCGCCAATGGGCCGTGAAAGCTCTGGACCGTCTGCACGGTACATAGAGCTGCACTCAACAAAAACGGTCTCGGTGATGTTGTGGCCGCCGCTGATATCTTCGATCAACTCATCAAGGAGATACCGGCTTTCTGGCCGATCCCAGAAGTGGTGATGAGGATCACATATCGGCAGTTCCGGGTCGATCGCTTCTTCCGTCGTCAGCGCCAACCACGCATCGCGTTCGCTCGTCATGACATCTCCTGTTGATCAACCAGTTCACATAGTGTTGCCGGATGATACAGCGTGGAGTCTTTTGCCTACTCCCCTAGCCCCCCGGCGTGCCGAACGAACTGGGCCACTTCCTCCACCGCCGTTCCATCCTTGAGATTTGTGAAGACGAAAGGCTTGTCGCCTCGCTGTTTTCGAGCGTCCCGGTCCATCACATCTAGATCGGCACCCACATACGGTGCGAGATCGATTTTGTTGATCACCAGCAAGTCTGAACGTGTGATCCCCGGACCACCTTTACGTGGGATTTTGTCCCCCGCCGACACATCGATGACGTAGATCGTGATGTCCGCCAGTTCCGGGCTGAATGTTGCTGCAAGGTTGTCGCCACCGGACTCAATTAGAACGAGGTCAGCCTCCGGAAATTTGTGACTCATTTCTCGAATGGCAGACAGGTTGATCGAGGCGTCCTCCCGGATGGCGGTATGAGGGCAGCCGCCGGTCTCGACGCCAACGATACGTTCCGCCGGGAGTGCACCGGCCCGGGTGAGGATCTCCTGGTCTTCTCGCGTGTAGATGTCGTTCGTCACAACGAACAAATCGAACTCATCGCGTAGCCGTCTGCACAACGCCTCTACAAGTGCCGTCTTACCCGATCCAACCGGTCCCCCTATCCCGACCCGCAACGGCCCCGTTGTCATGCGTGCAGATAGGTCGCTCGATGTCGATGTCATGACCGGAACAGCCTTCCGTCGCGCGACTCATGCGCCATTGATGCCAGGTCGATAACCGCCGCTGCGCCGCCGATGTCCGCGAAATTCGCCGCAATTGCTGCATTCGTTGTCCGTTCCACAACCGGTTGCAGGCGAGCGATCACGCGTTGCCCATCGGTCTGCCCGAGCGGGATGAGTCGCAACCCTGCGGACACAATTCCTACGGCAAACGATTGGAGATACATCGGCAGTACGACCTCTAACGACACACCGTGACACGCCGCCACCAGTCCGACAGAAACGGGCAACGCCACTCGGCCTGTCGGTAGTACACGTGCGTATGTCTCCGCCGCTTCGTCTGGCCACGCCGCCTGAGCGGTCTCAAGGAACGCCTCTCCCTGGGACAGGCTCTCCGTCGCCAGTTCGGAAGTTCCCCGCATTACGGCGCCGAGCTCGGCAACCGCAGTCAACCTGTCGTTATCACTTGAATCCACCGAACGCCATGCTTCGGCCAACAACATGCCATCAACACGTCCTCCACCAGATTGCACCGCAGTCTCAGTCCACAAAAACAACCCGCCTGTATCTACTACATCGCCACGGGCGACGACCTCCTCAAGGCCGTGTGAGTAGCTGAAACTACCAATTGGGAACGCGGGAGACAGCCATGCCTGAAGCCGTAGCAGATCTTTTGTATTTACGGTCGTATCAACCATGGGAGTGATTGGCCCCCTCGTACGCACCGCCCTCCGGCTGAAACGGAGCCATCACCTCGCTTACCTCGGCGCCCAGCCCTCGCAACATATCGGCGATCACGTGATCTGGTCGTATGCGTATTCTGTCGGACAGTAGTTCGGCTTGCAGATGCCGATTGCCTATGTGCCACGCCAGCCTGACAAGGTGGTACTGCGAGTCCGGTATTGCCTCAAGCAATGCCTCTGGAGCCGCCAGTACGGTCACCCACGACCCGTCTTCCAGCCTCAATCCATCGCCATCACTCAATGCGACGGCATCGGCCAGATCCAACAGGACGTCGTCGCCAGAATCGGTAGTCATCCGGATCCGGCGACGATGCCGATCATCAAAGGCCAGCGTCACTGAATCGGACGCTTCATCGAACGGCCAAGATCCACTCGCAGCCGCTTCTACGGCGCGCTTCAAAACAGGAAATACCGCTGCGCCATGGCCACTTCCTCCGCAGGCTCGCACGTCAGCAGCTCGCCGTCCGCCCGCACCTCGTACGTTTCGGGGTCGACCTCCATCACAGGCGTCAGGTCGTTGTGGATCATGGACGCCTTGCCGATGCCAGCGCGCGTGTTGTTGACCGGTAGCAGTTGCTTTCTCAGGCCCAACTTGTCTGGCAGATCCGACTCCATAGCGGCCCCTGAAACAAAGGTCACTGAACTCGCCGTCATGGACGCTCCGTAAGCTCCAAACATTGGCCGGTAGTGAGACGGCTGCGGGGTCGGGATCGATGAATTCGGGTCTCCCATGCGGGCGCCCGCAATTGTGCCTGACTTCAAGATCAGATCCGGCTTAACCCCAAAGAATGCGGGCGACCACAGAACGAGGTCCGCCAGCTTGCCCGGCTCCACCGATCCGACGTGCTCCGAAACGCCCTGCGCTATCGCCGGGTTGATCGTGTACTTGGCGATGTACCGCTTCGCCCGGAAATTGTCGTTTTCGCCAGTCTCCTCCGGTAACCGACCCCGCTGACGTTTCATCTTGTCGGCCGTCTGCCAAGTGCGGATCACGACCTCGCCAACACGGCCCATTGCCTGGCTGTCCGAGGCAATGATCGAGAACGCACCGATGTCGTGCAGGATGTCCTCTGCGGCCATCGTTTCCCGTCGTATCCGGCTCTCCGCAAACGCCACGTCTTCAGGCACTCTGCGGTCCAGATGGTGGCACACCATCAGCATGTCGAGATGCTCGTCCAGGGTGTTCACGGTATACGGCCTGGTCGGGTTCGTGGACGAGGGGATTACGTTTGACTCACCGCAGGCTCGAATGATGTCCGGCGCGTGTCCACCGCCTGCACCCTCGGTGTGAAACGCGTGGATCGTCCGACCTTTAAACGCGGCCAACGTGTTCTCTACGAAGCCGGACTCGTTCAGGGTGTCGGTATGTATCAGTACCTGCACGTCCATCTCGTCCGCTACCGAAAGGCACGTATCGATCGCCGCGGGTGTCGTACCCCAGTCTTCATGCAACTTCAGGCCGCATGCACCTGCCCTAACCTGTTCCTTCAGTGCCTCGGGCAGCGAGGCGTTGCCTTTGCCGAAGAATCCCAAGTTGACCGGCAATCCCTCCGCCGCTTGCAACATCCGTCCGATGTGCCATGGTCCCGGCGAGGCCGTAGTTGCATTGGTGCCGGTGGCGGGTCCCGTCCCTCCACCCATTAACGTCGTGACGCCGGAAAAAAGAGCGTGATCGACCTGCTGTGGGGAGATGAAATGGATGTGAACGTCCAGCCCGCCCGCGGTGACGATCTTGCCCTCACCCGCGATGGCTTCGGTTCCAGGTCCGATGACGATATCTACGCCCGGCTGTGTGTCAGGGTTACCAGCCTTCCCTATCGCAGCGATGCGCCCATCTTTCAACCCTATGTCGGCTTTCACTACGCCCCAGTGATCCAGGATCAGGGCGTTGGTGATGACGGTGTCCATTGCACCATCGGCTCGGGTCACCTGGGACTGACCCATCCCATCCCGGATGACTTTGCCGCCGCCAAACTTCACCTCTTCGCCATAGATGGTTCGATCCTCTTCTACCTCTATGAACAGCTCAGTGTCAGCCAGGCGCACTTTGTCGCCCAGGGTTGGACCATACATCCCGGCGTACGCGCGTCGGCTCATCTCGAACGGCATCGCTTACGCCTCTCTGTTCTGCAAGCCATCAAGTTCGCCCATGACAGCCCCGTTGAATCCGTACACGCGCCTCATTCCCGCGAACGGAATCAGTGAAACAGTGCGGGACTGACCGGGCTCGAAGCGCACGGCGGTCCCGGCCGGTATGTCCAGTCTCATTCCACGCGCCAGGGCACGGTCGAACCGAAGGCCCGAATTCGTTTCGGCGAAGTGATAGTGGCTACCGACCTGTACCGGTCGGTCACCTGTGTTTGCGATATGCAGCGTTATCGCTTCCCGTCCCGCGTTCAGGGTGATGCCGTCGTCGGGAGTGATGATCTCTCCGGGTATGAAAGGACTCATGTCGATGCCCCGGCCGTGCGAATAGGCTCGTGAACCGTGACCAGCTTTGTACCGTCCGGGAAGGTCGCCTCCACCTGAACCTCGTCGATCATTTCGGCGATACCTTCCATGACCTGATCTCGGGTTAACACAAAAGCGCCGGCCGACATCAGATCCGCCACAGATCGTCCATCCCGCGCTCCTTCAACCACAAAGTCCGAGATCAGCGCCACCGCCTCGGGATAGTTGAGCTTCACACCTCGCTCGAGCCGTCGCCTCGCCACCATCGCCGCCATCGAAATGAGCAGCTTGTCCTTCTCCCTGGGCGTCAGATCCAAATCATCACCTCTTGACTAGATATTCCAGATGGTGGGAAGTCGTTCTTTCATGCCACAGGCTTCTGCCCGAAAACGCGCCCAGAACCGCCCGTACGCGGTCCTTACTTCGGCAGGATTGTCTCCCAACCAGCGAGCGACGAGTACACCGTCAAACGATGTGACACCGCGACGCACCCCATCGGGCGTCTCGGCCTGGATGGCACGTGCTAGTTCTACATAAGTGGCGGCGTCATCCGCGACGTACATAAACGTCGCATAACCGGGCGAGCCAGCAAATCCGGCGGAGGAATCAAGAGCAGCACCGATATTTCCGGCATCGCTATCCGAAAGGTGAAGCGCATCGACCCACACCAGTCGACCGTCTCGCTTAATTCGCCACTCATCGTGCAGCAGGCCGTTCGAAAACCGCTCATTACGGGCCACCCGGCCAAGCGTAAGCACCTCACCCGCCGTCACGCGCGCGGCGCGAGACGCATCAACGGTCGTGGTCCGTCGGAATCGAGCGCCGTCAAATATGATCGTTCCCTGCGGCAGGAACTCGACGAACGAACCTTCATTTGCGGTTAAGGTCGTGAACGCCCTGGCCTCCGGACCCGCCGACCGGTACACCTTCTCTGCCGCCTGCCCCGTCAAAAGCAACGACGTACCTTCACCGGCATCCACGTTTATTGCGAGCCGGTCACCGCCGACCACTCCGCCTGAGGAGTTGACGAGCACTGCGGTGGTCGGTTCACCCACCTCAACTCGTGGGAACAGAGCCCGAAGCGGTGTCCGCTGGTAGAGGTCAGAGACTGCGGTAGCGGCCCCTTCAGAGACGACCGTGATGTCCAACCGACCATCGGTACGCGACCGATCCGAGGCCTTTGGATTCGAGGATGTCGCGATCATCGCCAATGGAGGGCGTCCCTCATGCGTTTCATGGATTCCAGATGTCGTTGTCGAACCCGAACGATGTTCGGTCGTTCATCGACGGGGGTCAACCGGTTCGATGTTGATTGCCATCATTCCCCGCGCATCTACCCACAATCGGCGATAATCCCGGCATTCCACCTGCTACGGTCGTCCTCAGACAACCCCAACGGAGATCCCAAATGAGCACCTCCTCGACACCCGCAATCGGCCACACCCCGCCAAAAGGCGAGTGGGAGCGGCGTGACCCGGCCACACTCGGGTTTGATCCGGCTGCTCTGGAGGAAGCACTCAAATACGCCGAGGACATGGAGATTGAGTGGCCTCGCGACCTGCACGATCATGCACCGCAGGGAATCAAGCATCCAAACGACCGTGCGCTCGGGCCTTTAAAAGAACGCAGCACCCCGGCGGGACTCGTAATTCGTGACGGCTACATCGTCGGCGAGTACGGCGACCCCGGCGGCGTCGAAGTCACGTTTAGTTGCACCAAGAGTTACATCGCAACCCTCGCTGGAGTAGCCGTGGATCGTGGCCTGATACACAGCATGGACGACCGGGTTGCTGACTACGTGAACGACGGTGGTTACGGCTCAGATCACAACTCGAAAATCACCTGGCGACATAGCCTCCAACAGACCAGTGAATGGGCAGGCGACCTCTTCGGGCTCCCGGACACGATCGATCGTGGCCGGGTGATAAGTACAGACGCGCCGATGGATGCAGGACACGACGACACGGAGCTTCCACACCAGGATCCTGGCGCGTACTGGGAGTACAACGACGTTCGTGTAAACCGGACCGCGTTGTCTTTGCTCCGGCTCTACGGCGAGCCTCTGCCGGACGTCCTGAAAGCGAATGTCATGGACCCGATCGGTGCTTCTGATGGCTGGGCGTGGCACGGCTACAGTACGTCCATGGTCGACGTGAACGGCACACAGG
>JABIGL010000087.1 GCA_018650185.1 Chloroflexota bacterium | reverse complement strand
TCAGGTGTTCATCCGGGGCTAATTGCCGGATGGATTGTTAATGCAGGCATAAACACAAAAAAACCGGCTGCGCAGGAGATGCACAGCCGGTCTTGAATTAACGATTACTCGTTAGTTAGTTGATCGGGCCGGGAGCTTTGATCTGTTCCATCAGGTCGTTGTTCCACTCTCCCTCCACGTTGATGTGGGCCGCGGCGCCTTTGAGAATCGCCTCGATCAGGTTGTGGTTTACGTATGCGTACAGTCCGGGTTGTTTGAACTCGTACATCGCAGCCCCGGCGGACCCACCGGCAATAAACCATGTCTCGAGGTTCGTCTGCGGAGCGTCGTCGAACGACCCTCTCTCCCATACCAGGTCTCCGTGTCCACCGATGAGGTGGGGGCGGGTGTCCCTGTTCGCCTGGGAGTGGATGAATAGCACGTTGTCACCAACGTTTGCCGACAGTGCGCCATCGCCGGTGAGGGCTCCCACTGCACCGTTAAACACGATGTGCGACGGGGTCAGTGTCTTCATCACCTCAAGTGTGTCGCCAATTCCTTCGCCCACGGTTGCGTACTCTTTGTATGCGCCGTTTTCGTCAGTCGGGACGTAGAAGTCCTGCTCGCCGATGTAGTAGGCCTTGTCGTACTTGACCGGCTGACCCTGTGCGTCCGACAGTCCTGCACGAGGCAGAACCATGATGGCTCCATTCATGCCTGAAACCACGTGCAGTGGGATCATGATGCCGCCCGGAGCGCAGTGGTACACGAACACGCCTGTTTTGGTCGCCTGGAAGCGGAACGTGACTTCTTCACCCGGGTTGACAAGCGTGAGATCGCCGCCGCCCAGTGCGCCGGTCGCGGCGTGAAGGTCGATGTTGTGCTGAAGGGTGTTGGTCGCCGGGTTGACCAGCGTTAGTTCTACAAAGTCATCCTGGTGGACGACGATCATTGGTCCGGGAACACTTCCGTTGAAGGTCATCGCCCACATCTTGGTGCCGTCCGGGGCGATCTCGATCAACTTCTCTTCAATTTCAAGCCGTACTTCCACGATCTTCGGTGCGCCGGTCGCGACCTGTTCGTGAACAGGCATCATTGGCGGTAGGACCACGGTTTGCGTCACCCTCTCAAGACCGTCCGGGCTGGTTACCCTCGGTACGGCAGTTGCGGCGGGTTCTTCCGTAGCGGCCGGTGTGCTTCCGGCGGAATCACTGCTACACGCGATACCTGCGATGAGCACCAGCGCCATCAATGCTAAATACCAGCTGTACCTACCAGTACGTAAGCCAGATTTGGATGTACTTGATCCAAAAAATGGTTGCTCCACTTCACGTTCATATCATTCTCCAAGCGGTTTTATTTGGCGCATTGCGCCGTACGTCGTAACCGATTGCCAAACGATAAGTGTAGGGCCATGAACACTATGTGAATAGATTCACACTGATCATGAGGGGAGCGTGATGATGAGGGAGATGGCTAACTAAAGAGAACTGCTGGAGCTTCAGACCGACCCGTCGATAACCACGTCTAAGAGGGCTGGTTTTCCTGATGCGAAAGCGCGCTTCAGCGCCGGGCCGATCTCCGTTGGGTCTGTGATGCGTTCACCGTGGACGCCGAGACCCTGTGCCACGACCGAGAGATCGAACGGCGTCGGGAAGTCCATGAACAGGTAGTTGCTGCCCGGTTCAGGCTCTTTGATTACATCCCTTTTGTAGATGTCCATGTTGGTCTTCAGAACGCGGTACGCGCCGTTATCCAAAACGACCACCACCGCTGGGATATTGTCGTTGGCGGCCGACCACAGTCCCTGGATGGTCATCATGGCTCCACCATCTCCGAGAATCCCGAGCACCGGACGGTCAGGGTTGGCGAGCTTGGTGCCGAGAGTCGCGCCGAGACCCCATCCGATCGAACCGCTCTTCTTGGACACGAGTTCGTCCGGAGCAAGGGACTGCATGAAGTGATTGAAGGAGAGTCGATGGCTGGATGAGTCGTCTACGACAATGGTCCGCGGAGGGAGCGATGCTGAGATCTCTGCGAGGGCGCGATCTGGCGACATAGGGACGTTGTCCCACTTTGCTTTCGCTGCCTCTGCATAACGATCCCGAGCCTCGGTCCGGACGCTATTGATTTGCTGTGCTCGCTCAGATGCGGCGGCGCGCGCCTCGTCCGTCATGGACGTTTCCAGCGCGTTCGCTAGCTCAGCCAGCGCCAGCTTCGGGCTGGCCATTATTCCGATATCGGTAGGTTCTGATTTGCCGACCGCACCGGGACGTTGATCGATGTGGATCACCGTAGCCGTCTCCGGCATCAGCACATCTGAGAAATAGAACAGATCGGCGAAGACCTCGGCCCCAACCGCCAGCAGGGCATCTGCGTCATCTAACAACTGCCGGTGCTCACGCCGGCGTGTCGCCAGTGCACCCATGTATTGCGGATGGTTGGTCGGGAAGCTGACTTCGGAGCCGCGGGTTGTGTAGACAGGGAGGCCGAGTATCTCGGCGACCCGGACGGCTTCAGCGACGCCGTCAGATTTGGCGACGCGGTTGCCGAGCAGCATCAACGCACGTTTCGAGCCAGCGAGCACCTCGGTAATCCGTTCCAACGCTGCCGGATCAGGGGCGCTGGAGGTGTACATAGGTTTCGACGGCACAATGTTCATCTCGGCCACACCATCCAGGGCGTTACCGGCAAGCCCGACGTATACAGGCCCTTTCGGCTCGCTGTTCGCCTCATTGAAGGCACGGCGAATCACGCTGGGTATCTGGTCGGGGTGCGTGACCTCAACCGACCACTTGGTGACGGGGTTCACCAGCGCCGGGAGATCGGCGCGGAACTCGGCCAGCTTCCGGGTGTCGTAGTTGCCGGAGACCACCACCATCGGCGTGCCGTCGTTCAGAGCATCAATCATCAGGCTGATGCCGTTGGCGAGCCCGGAGTCAATGTGCAGCTGTACGAATGCGGCCTTGTTGGTGGCGCGGGCGAAGCCGTCAGCCATCCCAACCGCGACACCCTCTTGGAGCGTCAGAATGTACTTGAGATCCGGATAGTCTTCGAGCGCATCCAGGAATGGTGATTCGCTGGTGCCGGGGTTGCCGAAGATGTGGGTCACGCCCTCGGCCCGGAGCATCTCCAGGAGGGCCTTTTTGCCGGTCATTGATGTGTTCATATTCGGGGATGATAACCTCCATCCAACCGCTACGGGCAGCCGATCAGAGATGAGTGAAATGCCTCCGAAAACGAATCGTCGGTTCGACAATCCTTATGACACGATTGCGTCGGCCGGGCTGCGTTTTTTAATGGAGGTAGTCGCGTGGGTGGCGATGCCGTGGTGGGCGTGGGAGGTGTCAGGACCGATCTCGGCGATACTGACACTGATCATTCTGATGGCGATCCCCGGTGTGTTCAGCACGGTGGGTGACAAGCGGAAGGTGGTGGTGCCGACGCCCGGGGCGGTACGTGTGCTGATCGAGTTGGGCCTGTTTATTGCCGCAATCGTCGGCGCCTGGAGTGCATGGAGTCCCTATTCAGGGATCGGCGTCGCTGTAATAGCGGTTCTCGGCTTGATCGCAGGGCGACGACGCGTTGCATGGCTGCTCAAGGGCGCATCGCTAGAGACCGGGACGTAGGACCGGTCAGGAAACACCTGCCAGGAACTCACTAAGGAGACTGTTAAACCCGGCCGGATTCTCCATGTTGGACATGTGTCCAACGCCGGACATGACAGACTTTCTAGCGCCCCCGATGTGGCTTTCCATTGCGGTTGCGGCAGTCTGGAAGTCAGGTAGATCTAGCTCCCCGACGATAACCAGCGTAGGAGCCGTAATTGAAGCGAGCGAATCCAGGAGTTCGACATCTCGATCTAGATCGGTCGCGTCAGCCGTCCAGTTCCAGCCGGTATAGCCCCCCACAATTTCGGTCAGCGCCGGTGCACATGCTGTACTGCCCATAGCCGGGACGAACAGTGGATCTGCACACCAGAGCCGGATCGCCTCATCCACCCCCGCCGCGTTGGCGGCTGTGACGATCTTTTCCAGTCGTTTTCGGAATTCGGAATCGGGGGTTAATCCGGTAACACCGGAGTCGACAGGCACAAGGGACAGCAAACGGTCCGGGTGGGCGATGGCGAAATTCAAGATGGTCCGCCCGCCCATGGAAAGGCCGACCATATGGGCTTACTCGATCTCTAGCTTGTTGAGCAAGCCAAGCAAATCGTCCGCGTGTGAGTAAGAGTTGTCCGTTGCGTTAACGGACTTACCGTGGCCGCGTGCGTCATAGCGGATTACCCGATAGTCACGGGCCAGCATTGAGAACTGGTCGTCCCACATTCGGGTATCTAGTGACAAACCATGGGCCAGGAGCACCGGTGCGCCAGAGCCTGCAGCTTCGTAATAGATTCGAGTCCCGTTGACATCGGCGTAACCCGACGCGAAGTCGGGAAGAGAAGTCGTCATACCCCGCAGGTCCTCTCGGTATCAGGCAATCTCAGACAAGAACTCGGCTAACAGAGTGTTGAACCCGGTCGGGTCCTCCATGTTGGACATGTGGCCGACGCCGGACACGATTACCTTGCGTGCGCCCGGTATGTTCGCCTCCATGATGTCGGCCGCACCGTGAAAATCGGCAAGGTCGTGTTCCCCGACGACTACCAGCGTCGGGACGGAAATCTTGTCCAGTAGTTGGATAGTTGGGGTGTCTCCGGAGAGACCTTTCGCCCCGCTGGTCCAATGCCACCCGGTGTAGTCGCCAATGATTTCCTTCAGGGCGGGTGCACAGTCGGTATTGGCCATCGCCGGAGCCAGCAGAGGGTCTTCCAACCACGGCTTGAGCGCGGCTTCTATGCCGGACTCGTTCGCAAGCGCTGCCGCCGCACCCATCCGTGCCGGAAAGTCCGTAGTCCAGTCCATTCCGCCAAGTGGTGCATCTACGGGCGTCAGTGAGAGAACCCGGTCTGGATAATCCGTCGTGAAATCCACCACGATTGCTCCACCCATGGACAGCCCGACGAGGTGTGCTTTCTCGATGTTCAACGCGTCCATTAGGCCAAGCAGATCGGCAGGGTAGGAGTAAGGATCTGTCGGCACATCGGCGGATTGTCCAAAGCCACGAACGTCGTACCGAACCACACGATAACTGTCTGTGAACGCGGAAATCTGGTCATCCCACATCCGATGGTCCAGCGAGAAGCCGTGGACAAAGATCAACGGCGTACCCGTTCCAGCGATTTCGTAATAGAGCTTCGTCCCGTTGACGTCTGCGTATCCGGTGGAGAAGTTGGGGAGGCCCGTTGTCATGGGTAGTGGTCGCCTTTCGTTATCCGCGGTCGGGGATCGGGGCTAAGCGTCCGATAGCCGGAACGGCTCTGCCGCACGTGCACCTTCCGGTAGTCCGGAGGGGAGTCTCACATCAAGCACGTAGGGCCGTTTCTCGTCTTCGGTAATGGCGAGTCCGCGGGCTATCGCCCCTGCCACTTCCGATTCTTCGTCTACTCGCTCACCTTCCAGTCCGTATGAACGTGCCAGGCCAAGAGGATCGATTCCCTCCAGCCCGACTCCGGCGAACTGACCGGTCTCGGTCATGACACCCCCGGCGGCGGCGAACAGGTTGGCGACGATGCCGTACGCGGCGTTGTTGGGGATGATGTAGAGGACCGGGATGCCATGAGCGACAGCTGTCCAGAAGACGTTATCTGAGTAGTAGACGGAGCCGTCGCCGACAAGACCGATAACGGGCGTTTCGGGAGCGGCGACCTTGGCGCCCGCGGCTGCACCCATCCCCCAGCCCTCGGATTCTCCGGGACGCCTTAAGTGGGTTATGACGCCACCGGCCTCGGCAGCAGCGACGCACTCAAGCTGGATGGCGAACTGCTCTGACGTGAT
>JABIGL010000025.1 GCA_018650185.1 Chloroflexota bacterium | reverse complement strand
GTCGCCACCGTTTAGCAAAAACTTTGTGGCGAACGTGTGCCGCATTAAATGTGCATGCAATCGCTCGATTCCAGAAAGGTTTCGGAGCCTCACCATGATCTGGCGGAGCGTGTCGGGCCGGAGCCTGGCGCCGTAAGAACTCAGGAACACGGCTTCTTCATACCCTGCGTCAGGACGTTCTTCTGTGGCGTAGGCGAGGAGGGCTCTCCTTGTCGTTCTTCCGAACGGAATCATTCTTTCTTTGCTGCCCTTGCCCATTACCTTGATGGTGTTGTCGACCATGTCGACGTTGCCGATCGTGATTCCGCATAACTCAGCCGCCCTTACACCGGTATCCAGCATGAGCGTGATAATCGCGTGGTCGCGTTTACGCCGCCTGGCCGCCGCCATCAGCTTGGTCATCTCGTCGTCTTCGAGGACGTCGACGATCTCGATCGGAGGCCTTGGCGGCCGTAGAAGTGCAAGGAGGTGTGATGCGGTGATGTCGTTCAGGTAGCACCACCGGAAAAATGCCCGAAGTGCGCGGGCGTGTGCGTTGAGCGTTCCCGGCCTCAGAGGCGTGCCATCGTGTTTTTTGGTCGAGTACCCGACCAGGTGTTCCCTGAGAATGGGCTCATCGAAATCAGCCATCTGGAATTCCGGGCCAAAAGTCTTGATCAGCTTCCCCAACCGCTCCTTGTAGAAAAGGATCGTATTAGGGCTTTTGCGTTCAGACCTGTTGAAAGTCTGGTACCGATCTATGGCCTGGCGGAGCGATCCCGGCTCTGGTACGTGACTGCGTTTTGCTTCAATCATGTTTTTCAGCATGGTCGTTGTCTGTCCTTTCGTCGATTGACTGGCAGACAACGGGTGCTGGAGTGGGGAGTTCGGCTCCGATTGACCGATATCAATAATGCGGTCAATTTGCGATCAGACGACATATGGTCTGTCTGAATTGGCATAGAGCACTCAAAGCTATCGCAGCTTTGAAAATCTCGAGTCATGGCGCCCCCGGAGGGAGTTGAACCCCCGACCGTCTGCTTAGAAGGCAGCTGCTCTATCCGCTGAGCTACGGGGGCAAGCAATAGGTTCGGATTGAGCAGATAACCGCTCATGACCTTGCGCTTAATGGTAACCCACTGAAATGTTGGACCCGCCAAAATCAAGCCCTCCTCTCGACCATCGTCTTGTCGATCCCAGAGAAGCCGACGAGTTTGGACCGTCTTGGTCGTGAGTGTGTCTTGCTTTAAAACTGAAGGTGCATCAGGTTTGCGAACAGAGCCGAAATGCGAAAATGCCCCCGAAATATTCTGCCGGGGCATTTTCTTGTTACTACGGAGTGCCTATGTCGGGAGCGTAGCCGGACTGGTCAGATCGACGTGCGCCACTCACGTTGAGGACCGTTGAAGGGGGTAACCCCTGTGCTAGGCTGCGGCGAGCCGTCGGGAAGGCTTCATCTATTGATCTGAGTAATTTAGAAGGAGACGGTGAACAGTCAAATTTGACCGTTAGGTACTCACAAAGGGGTGTGGGATGCTACGGAATTGCCCCGGTTTGTTTACTGTTGACATTGCGCTGGCTTTGCTCGTTGCGCACGGCGTCAGCGAATACGAGTCCACGCCTACGACGGTCCCCCCGACTACGGCTCCTGAACCAACATCCACGCACGTCCCGGCGGCTCCGGTTCCGGCTGCCGCACCGAACCTCACATCGGCTCGGACCGTCACCCCAACTCCGCCTCCTACGCCCTACGCCGACGGCCGCGCCTGAACCGACCGCGACCTCGTCAGCACCCGGGGGCGAGTTCTTTCTTGAGCGCATTGAGCCGATAAGACAAGAGATGTTCTCGGACACATCAGTGCTGGAAATGGTTGGGCCCACACGCGTTGACGCCGTCGTGACTGTGAATGACGACGTTGTTGAACCGGATGCTGACGGCGTGTTCCGGCGGAACGGTCACTTGGATCCGGGTGAACGTCATCGAGATCGTCGCAAGTGTGGAGTCAGACGAACAGGACAGCTTCGTCGTGACTGCTGTTTATTTGCCATGAAGACAATCAATAACGCGATTCAGGACCATTTCGGACACGAACACCAAGAAGAACCCGGAGGAACCCATGGGTAAACAACTCGCACT
>JABIGL010000180.1 GCA_018650185.1 Chloroflexota bacterium | reverse complement strand
CGAGATGCGCAGGGCACATGCGGATCGTGCGCCGTTGGGCCGAAATATCACCCACACAGAAGTCGCAAACGCATCAGTCTTCTTGCTGAGCGATCTCGCAACAGGAATCACGGGTCACGTACTGCCGGTCGACGGTGGCTACGGGATCATGGGCATCTAGCCAGACTTGTCAGGCCCGGTTGAACCGGGCCATAACGATTATCGGGTCACAAAACCCAAGTAAAAGGAAAAGAAATTGGCCGAACCGACCGCCCCGCTCACCGAAGCTGAATTGGACGCAATCCGACAGCTCGACACCCCGACAATCTCAAACGCTCTTGAGTTGATCGACGGACTCCGACCGTGGACAGACGGTTTCACCCGGCCCGAGATCATCTGCCGATTCCCGGAATTCAAGACCGTTGTCGGCTACGCCGTGACCGTCGAAATAGCGTCCGCAGTACCCGGACGTAAGTCCGTCCCGCGACCTGACTACTGGGAATCGATCGTCGCCCAGCCGTACCCGCGGATGATCGTCATCCACGACCGTGACGAGAAACCGCTTGGCTCCTTCTGGGGCGAAGTCAACGGAAGCGTCGCCAAGGGGCTCGGTGCTGTTGGAGTTGTCACAGACGGCACTGTCCGAGACCTGGACGAAGTACGCGAAATGGGCTTTCAGTTCCTTTCCAAGGATGTCTGCGTATCCCACGCTTATGTCCACGCCGAAGCGCTAGGAACTACTGTCGAAATCTCCGGTATGAAAGTCAGCCCGGGCGACTTGATCGCAGCCGACAAGCACGGCGCAATCCAGATCCCAATCGAGGTCGCCAGAGACGTCCCGAGGCTGGCCGAACTCATGACCAAGTACGAAGCTCCCATGATCAAGGCGGCGCAGGCCCCGGGCGCAACTCCGGCCACCCTCGCGGCCGCGGCCGCGGAACAGTCGAAAATCCGAGAGAACAACGCGGCCTACTAGAACGTATAACGCACCGTGGGGAGTGGCCGCCCCATCTCCGACACCTTGATCGGTGATCGGAATGAAGTGGCGCTGATCCACGGTGCGATCGCCGTTGGTCTTGAAGGCTGGCCTGTGCCGGTGGTTAACCCGGGTGACGCGTCACCGCGCACCGAAACCGAAACGAGGTGCCAATCCCCGATCCATCATCAGGATCACGAGATTCGCGGCGGCCACTCCCCCGAATACGTGGTTAGTCGCGCCTCCCTCCGGGCCTGCGGTCAAATTCCGTAGTGAACCGGACGCCCAGTTCGGCCTCGGTGCGCTCCACGTCAAACACCTTCCGCGCCCCCGGTGCACCGACGAGGTGGTATTTCCGATACCTCGCGTCGGAATCCGCTGCCGGAGGAAGCGCGCCAAGGCACGCACGACCCACGTCATAACGATCGATCCACGCGTCTTCGCTCATGGACCGGTCCCAGTCGTCATCGCCACACTTGGAGATGACCAAACCGCACGTTCGGAGACCCACCATCTCTGTGATGGCCTTATCGAGCCCCTCCCTCGTACCTATGTCCGATTCTGAACTTCTACCGTCTGCGACGGCCCATTCGTCATCATCGTCATGCTCTTCCCGGCGGGACCGCCAAACGAAACGATCTCGATCCGCTCAGGCCGATTAAATGCCGGGAAACTCGTGCGGGCCGCCTCTTCGGGCGAAAGATCCATGATCCAGCGCCACGGTGGGAGCAGCCAGTCCGGGTTCTCTTTGAAGCTGCCCTGCAACCCGGCTGCGGTAATCCGGGTTTTGGCCCACAGGTAGTCGCGCACCATGTCCTTGGACCATCCGGCATCGGTACAGACTCGTGCGTGATCCGGGCACAGAATAACCAGCGTGCCGCCTCCACCCTCGGGGTCATAAGGATCCGGATCTGACCACCGGATTCCAACGTATCCACCGCCACCTCTAATACCACCAGCGACGGTGTTAAGGACGCGCTCCGGCGTGAAGTTGTTCAGATCCGCCGCGTCGATAAGATTTCGCACACCGGCAACCGTCACCGTAGATGCATTTTTCAGGAACCCGCGCTCCTCATGCAGCCCTTCCCATGGGCCACCCTTCACCGGCTCAGCAGCGCACAACGAGAACTTGGCCGGAGCGCCTATCGTGTCCATATCCATTTCGGTCGGATAGTTATGACCGACGTTCATCAGCACCAACCGGAACGCTCGACCCAGAACAATGTTGACCTTCGACTGTTTGCCTGGTCCTAGAGACGCCTTGCCGGTATTCAATCCAAGCTCGTCCACTATCGGCCCGTTCAGCAGCAAAATCGGAGCATCGGGGCTGGTGGACATAAGCCATTGCCGGGCACGTGAACCCATCTTGATCACAGCCTCACACGCGGCGATCAGTACCGGCAGATGTGACGGCTCGCATCCCGCCATCGCGGCAGACACGGCGATCTTCTGAACGGTCGCTATACCCATCCCCGGAGGCAACAGCCCTACGACGTATTCCGGCGAGAGTGCTGTACCAGTGAGCATCCGGTCAACGCTTTCTGGAGTTGGCGGAAGCAGCGGCAACCCATCACCCCAGCCGTACTCCAGAAATGTCTCGTTGAACTGTGCGAGCGCGTCCAGTTGATCTGCGCCGTTAAAGTCCAGCGGCTCGCCGGGCAACCGTTCAGTCAGCGGGCCCGTCTCTTCTAATTCCGGTAGTGCCTCTGGGTCGGTCAGACCCCGCACCACCACGTCTATACGCTCGGCGATGCTCGCCTTTGAACGTTCGGGAGGGACGCTCGTGATTACGTCCGGTACAACGGCAAACGGAGCTCGTGGCATCCCGAAAGCGCGAGCGCTGGCGACGGTGTCCTTCTCAAACCCAGCTGAAGCAACCGAGACGGTCGGAACGCCTTTGCGCTCCAGGTAAATCATGTCGTGGACAAGCCACGACGTGCACTGCCCTCAGTCGGAGGAGGAGCCGACGACGACGTCACACTCCTCCGCAGCCTGATCCAGCATGTCGGAGGGCGTCGGGATGCTGCCCTGGTAGATGTTCAACTTCACATCGGAGAACCGATTGGTCAGCATGGTTCCGACCTGTTCGAGAATGGCGTCGCCACCTCGTTTCCGATTCCAGATCAGACCGACCCTCAACCCGTCCAGCGTGGTAGGTCTTGGGGCGATCTCGGTCTCTATCCCCGCACCTTCAAGCGCGGCGACCGGGTGCATGACTGTGAGCGTGTGGGCCATCGATAGCCTCTCTGGCTGGTTTGCGTAATGGCAGCGTCTCGAAGCTAGTCCCGGAGCCTCCGTGCGTCAACTGGAAACGCGCTGTTTGCCGGATGGATGCTTCGAGAGCCTCAGCATGGGTTCGGGAAGAAGTTCTGATTCGCGGCCCGAATACATGCTCTATTTCTACAGGCCCCGGCTAGGATGGCCCATGTAAATGTCAACAGAACAATCTCACACCTCGCCCGTCGGCGGTAAGAGTCCCCTCGGCCCCCCCACTACGGTCTCATACGACCAGTGGAAACTGCGCGCACTGCTCGGGTTCGCCGGGTTCTACCTGTTCGTCTACATGGGCAGATTCGCCCTTTGGCCCGCCGCACCAGTCATCCGGGAAGACCTCGGCTTCACTCACGTCGAGATCGGGATCATCAACGCCTCCCTACTCTGGGGCTTCGGTTTGGGCGATCTCGTACACGGTCGGATGGCTGAGGCCTACGGCTTGCGCCTTTGGGTGATGCTCGGCGCAATATCTACCAGCGTATTCGCCTTCATTACGAGCTTCGCCACCGACATCTGGACCTTCGCCATCCCATGGGGGCTGGCCGGTTTCGTAAACGCCAGCGCATGGGCCCCCGGGATATCGTTGATCACCCAGTGGTGGCCGCGCACACAACGAGGCCGGGCTATGGGCGTAACGGGGTTGGCGGCGGGCGGGGCGATGTTAACCATGTGGCTTGTCACCGGGTGGGTCGCTTCCGAGTGGGGTTGGCGTGCGGCGTTCCGTTATCCGCCTCTACTGATTGCGGTCGCCGGTATCGTTTACTTCCTGGTGGTTAGAGATCGACCGGCTGACGTCGGGCTGGAGCCTTACGAAGAGGACCCGGATTCCTACACGGGCCGGGCCGAGGCCGTGTCTGCCGAACAGCTCAAGGGCTTCGGCCCGTACAAGCTGCTCATGACCAACTGGCGTTTCGTCGCCGCCTCCCACGTTAAAGGTCTTGAGAACGTCGTCCGCTACGGCCTCACGACCTGGGTGCCGCTCTACTACTTCGAAGAAGGCGGACTCTCTATCGAATCCACGGTGCTGGTGACCGTGGCGCTGCCCGTTGGATACCTGACCGCTCCACTCGTTTCCGGCTATATATCCGACAAATTCCTTGGTAGCCGACGTCGTCCTATGACCCTGGCGTCTGCGTTTATCAGCGCTGCGATTCTGGTGGTCATCGCGTTCGCGCCGGCCGACAACGAGTTCCTGGGCGCATTTCTGCTTCTCATTGGTGGTTTCGCCATGAGCCTGACGCTCATAGCAGCCACCGCGGTGGACATCGGTGGACGTCACATGGCGGCGACGGCGAGCGGTGTGCTTGATGCCCACGGATACCTGTACGCCGGTGCACAGGCGCTAATCTTCAGCGTCATCCTCGACGCCAGCGGAAGCCCGTGGGAGATCGTGTTCATCTCGATGGCCGGGGTCCGACTCTTATCAGCCGGGATCATCTGGCGGGTGCGTATTTAGGACCGCTGTAGACTGCGCGGACGTGACGCAAACCGAGTCTGATCAAACTGTTTTATGGAGAATTAGACCCCTGGCGATTCCCAGAACACTGGACGACATCACACCAGAGTGGCTAACGGGCGCCCTGCGCGCGAACGCCAACTTGAATGATCCGGTTGTGGAGTCGCTGAGCGTCAAACCTACTGGAAACGGGTATGCCGGTGTTCTCGGGCGGCTCACAGTCATCTACGCCGATGAGTGTGACACTCCATCAACCCTGATCGCCAAATTGCCATCGGTAGACCCGGACATCCGCAAGTACGCCATCGATGACGGTATGTACCGCCGTGAGACGCGTTTCTACCAGGATCTGGCGAAAGATTCTGGTATCCCAGTCCCGAAGTGCTACTACGCGGACCTGGATTCCAAAACGGGTGGATTCGTTCTCTTGCTCGAAGATCTGGGCGACATGAGGGAGGGCGATGAGGTTGCCGGTTGCTCGGTGGAAGATGCGATGAACGTTGTACGCAACCTCGCCCAATTGCACGCCGCATGGTGGAACGATGGGAGAACTGCATCGCTGGACTGGCTGGCAGGGACTGAATCGCCATCCATGACCGGCATGAGACTCCAGAATCTATACGTAGAGGCGTGGGACAAAACGTCAGACACATTCGCGCGGATCTACCCGCCCGACACATTCAACATCGCCGAACGGCTCGGCCCCAACCTCGCGGTGGTCCTGCAAGCGGCAACAACAGGACACCAGACGCTAAACCACGGTGACACCCATCTAGGGAACATGTTCTTCCGCGACCCTGAGGTCGTCCTTGTCGACTGGCAGAACGTCATGGTGACCAGTCCCGCATTGGACATCGCCTACTTCATCCAGGGCAGCCTTCAGATCGAAACGAGACGCACTCACGAACAAGAGTTGCTGGACGAGTACCTGACCACCCTGTACAGGAACGGCGTGACCGGATATTCACGGGATCAGCTGATCGATGACTACCGACGCGGCGTTCTCAGAACCCTGGTTCCTTCGGTGCTGTCGATGGCAAATCTGGACATGGAAACACCCGATTCACGGGAGCTGATCGAGACGATAGGCGCCCGCATGATCGGGATTGCTGATTGGGACTGTGGCGCGCTTATTCCCGGTTCGTGAAAATCGGTTTTCAGCCAAACATGCCTGATAAGGCTCGACGGGTCTATGATTGCCAGCGCAGAAAAATCACACCCCACTTCGTTCAGGAGTCTCTTGGCATCTTCCGAAGGTAGTTCCACTCCCGGGCTTAGCCTGCTTGAAGCCGCCCGACGCTCCGGCCTGGACGTCTCGGAAGCCCACGAGCCGACGGACAAAACCGTCGAGCTAAACGGCCTCAAGTTCCACTACCTTGACTGGGGCAACGATCACCTTCCCGGTCTGCTCTTCCTCCACGGAACTGCGCAGCAGGGCCACTCCTGGGACTTCGCCTCGCTCGCGCTTCGAGACCGATTTCACTGCATGGCGCTCGATCAGCGAGGCCACGGCGACTCCGAGTGGGACCCCAACGGCACGTACGGCGCGCCAACCTACGTTCCGGACGTCGAGGCGTTCGTAGATACTCTCGGACTTCAGGACTTCGTCATGGTCGGCCACTCGATGGGCGGCCGAAATGCCTATACCTACACCTCCGGGCATCAGGACAAGGTTCGAGCGCTGATCATCGTCGACGCCGGTCCGCGCATGGAAGAACCCGGTGGCGCTCGGGTACGAAATTTCATGGCCGGCCAGGCCCAGTTCGACACCTACGAGGATCTCGTAGAGCGTGTCCACTCCTACCTCCCTGGTCGCCCCATAGAACAGCTACGTGGAAGCCTCGTGCACACGACACGCCAGTTCCCGAACGGCAAATGGTCCTGGAAGTACGACCCAAACATCAGACAACCCGTCAACGGGCCGGACGACTCAGAAGATGCCCGCTGGGAGACCCTGGCAAAAATTACCCGCCCGACGCTCTACGTGATCGGCGGCGACAGTGAGATGCTCACTCCTCCCAGCATTGAACGCATGCTTGAGGTGGTTCCCGGCAGCAAAGCGGAAACGGTGGAGAAGGCCGGTCATCTCGTCGCTGGTGACAACCCGGCCGGATTCCACGCCGCTGTGTCGCCATTCCTCGACTCTGTTCTCAAGTCCGCTTAGTTCTGGGAGTCGATAGCTACGTCATTCTTCAGCAGGTCACGCACCACGGATACGACCGAGCAAGAAAAAGCAGAAAACGCTCAAGAAGAAACTTCATCCGAAGCTACTGAACGCCAGCCACGATTCTTCCACGGTTGGTGGATCGTCGGCGCAGGCGGCCTGGTACAGGGATACGCATCCGGCGTGTTCTGGCAGGGGTTTGGTGCGTTCTTCACGCCGATCGTAGATACCTTTGGCTGGAGCCGCGGCGCGACAGCGCTCGCCCTTTCCTTCAACCGTATCGAATCCGGCGGGATGTCGATCGCCGTTGGCTACCTGCTCGATAAATACGGGCCACGAAAGCTAATGGCCTTCGGGCTATTTGTTACGGGTCTTGGCTTCATCGGCATGAGCCAGATGCAGAACCTGTGGCACTTCTACGTGGTTATGGCAGTGCTCACGTTCGGCATGTCTTTCGGGACCTTCATCCCGATCGTCGCGACCGTAGGCAACTGGTTCGTCAGAAAACGAAGCCGCGCTATCGGCCTCCTGATGTCGGCATCCGCTATTGGAGGCATGACCGCGCCGTTGCTTGTGTGGTTTGTAGACACGCTTGGCTGGCGGGATGCCTTGCTGTCTGTCGGCATCGGCTTCTGGATCATCGGAATTCCGGCCATCATCGTGATGACCCGGCAACCGGAAGATGTTGGTCTACTACCCGACGGCGATCCGGTTCCGAAACGAAAACCGGGGGACATGTCTCTCCCCGTTAACACCGAGCGCCGAACCCCCATTTTTACGGCGTTGAGGACAAGATTTTTCTGGCAACTCTCCATCGGAACCAGTCTCGGCCACCTGGTCAGCTCCACCACCCTCCTACACATCGATGCGATGCAGTCGTTCGATATCAGCCGAACCACGGCAGGTATCGCTGTATTCGGGTTCGGACTTGGCAGCTTTGTCGGTCGGTTGGTATCGGGACTAATCGGTGATTACGTAGATAAGCGTTACATCATGGCCGCTGCGTTCTACATGCAGATCATTGGCGTACTCGGGCTTGTGTCCCTGAACGCCACCATTGGAGGCGTGTTCCTCGGCCAGTGGGGCCTGGTGTTCTACTCGGCGTTCTTCGGTGCGGGTTTCGGATCGAGCATCCCGGTCAGAATGGCGATGATAGGCGACTACTTCGGCCGACAGACTTACGGCTCGATGCTGGGAATCATGAGCACCGTCAACGCCGTTCTAGGGGCATTCGGACCGGTCTTCGTCGGCGTGATGTTCGACGTCACCGACACCTATCGCACACCGTTCCTGATCTTGATCGTTGTACTGGTGGCGAGCGGCCCGATGATGCTTACGCTGGAAAAGCCATCCAGGGTGAAGGCGAGATTCCGTATCGCAGCACACGAGGCAGACCTACGTGCGGCGGCTGAAGCAGAGGCAGCGGGAAAGCCTCTGGATTAGGACCGCTGTCCGTAGTTACGTCCAGAGACTGCCGACGCGCGCCTGCCCGGCCGCAGCCGATAAGGTCCAGACTAAGTCTGGCCGTAGCGTGGGACTGTTGGGACTGCTGCACCATCACTGAAAAACATTTGCGGGTGATCACGACGTAGATTTACCAGCACACGCTGTCCGACATCGATGGATAGTAAATGCGGCATCTGGCAGTGGATGTGCAGGCCGGAATTGAGCTCCACCTCATAGGTGTAAGCCCAGCCCTGAAACACACGATCAATCACCACACCCTGTCCCTCATCCGAGGGAGCCAGCACGAAATCATCCGGGCGCGCCATCACCTGTAACGGCGCATCCTGTGGCGGCTCGAAACCGGGGATCGCCCTCGCTGGCCCGACCTCGGTTACGAGGCGTGGGCCTAGAACGTTTACCGGCAGGAAATCTGCCATGCCCATAAACCGGGCCACAAAGCTCGTCGCAGGCCGGTGGAACACCCGTTCCGGGATATCCACCTGCTCGATACGACCGCCCACCTGCACGCCGACGAGGTCGCCCATAAAGAGCGCTTCTTGTTGATCATGCGTCACAAATACCGTCGTGGTGCCGGCCGCCTTCAGTATCTCCCGAATCTCGGCGCGAACTCGTTCACGTAGACCGGCATCCAGGTTGGAAAAGGGCTCATCGAGTAGTAGTACATCGGGCCTAGAAGCCAGGGTTCGCGCCAGCGCTACCCGCTGTTGCTGCCCTCCCGAAAGCTCGCTCGGCAGCCGCTCGCCAAGGCCACTCAACCCCACGAGCTCCAGCACTTCTACTACCCGCTCATCCCGACCTTTTCGGTCGAGCCCGAAGCCAACGTTCGCGCTCACCGTCATGTGCGGGAAAAGGGCGTAATCCTGAAACACGATGCCGACGCTTCGTTTGTCAGGGCCGGTATGACGGCCGCTAGTGGCAACGGTCTCGCCGCCGATCTCGATGCGGCCCGTGTCCAGCGCTTCCAGCCCGGCGATCATTCGTAGAACGGTCGTCTTTCCACATCCGCTGGGACCAACGAGTGCCAGTATCTGGCCGCGCTTGACCTCGATATCGAACTCTTCTACTGCGATCGTCCCGTCAAACGTCTTGCTGACACCGGTACAACGCAACGCGATATCGGTCTGGACGCTCTCTCCGCGCTTTTTCCTGATTCCGGGTAGGCCGATCAACGGGATGACCTCTCACGTAGGACGAGGAATGTCATGGGCGCAGCAGACGCTACGACGAGTAGCAGTGATGGGGCGGCCGCTCGGGCGAAGAACGCCTCTTCGGCAGCCGTCCAGATGGATGTCGCAAGGGTCCGTGATTCTATAGGTCCGAGGATCAATGTGGCAGGTAACTCTTTCATCGTGAGAAGGAACACCATCACTGCGGCCGCTGCCAGACCGGGCCGGATAACAGGGACCGTGACGGTCAGAAAGGCGTTGATCCGCGAGCGACCCAAACTCATCGCCGCCTCCTCCATCCGCGGGTTGACCTGTAGAAGAGAGGCACGAATCGCACCGACCGCCACAGGCAGGAACAGAACGACGTATGCGAATACCAGCAGAAATACGGTCTGGTAGATGGCGGTGGCATACCTGATCCCGAAGAACACAAGTCCCAGGCCGACCGCGATTCCCGGCATGGCGAAGCCGACGTAGGAGAAGCGCTCAAGCCCGGCGGAGAGCAGGCCCGGACGACGCACGGAGAGGACCGATATCGGAACCGCCGCAATCACGGTGGCGACGGCGGCATAGATCGAAAACTGTACCGAGTTGTAGAGCGCTGTGAAGTCGAATAGCTCAGACTCCCCGGCGTTGATACCCCGCACCAACCAGTACACCAGAACAAATACGGGAACGCCGAGCGCTAGGAACGTCACGACGCCCGAAAAGACTGAAGCAGGCAGTCGCCAGCGTCCGAGCTGAACGATCCGTCGCTCCCGCCGTGCGGCGTTCGCACCTGCGTAGTAACGGGCACGTCGTCGAGCGCCTGCCTCGATCAGGATCAGGCTCACCGCTACTCCGAGCAGTACAAGCGAAAGCGCAGCAGCGCTCGCCCTGTTAAACGCGCTGTTGTATTCGTTAAAGATGACCCGGGTAAAGGTGTCGTACTGCAGCAACGCAACCGCACCAAAATCGCTCAGCGTGTACAGCGCCACCAGCAGCGCACCTGCCCCGATTGCCGGGTACAGCAAGGGCAGCGTGATCTTTCGGAACGTATGCCACGGCGATCGACCCAACGACCGGGAAGCCTCTTCCATCTCCGGTTCAAGTCGCCACAGCGTCGCCCTCACCGTCAAAAAAACGTACGGGTAGCTCAGGAGAATCAGCACGATGGTTGCGCCCGTCAAACCGTACAGATCGGGAATCCGCTCTATTCCGAATGGGGCCTCAAGCCAACCCTGCAAAAGACCCTTCGGACCGAATGCTGAGATGAACGCAAGTGCTCCAACGTAACTGGGGATGGCGAGCGGAAGGACCGATGCAACGGCCCAGGCACGCTTGAACGGAAGGTCAGTTCTAACGGTCAGCCAAGCAAGCGGGACCGCAATCAAGACCGACCCCAGGGTCACCAGCACAATCAACTGGATAGACCGCCACAGGATGGCGGCCGTGTCCGGGTCGAAGATCGCATCGAGCGCCGTATCGCTGGAGTCGGCAGCCCGGGTCGCCAGGTAAAGCGCGGGCAACGCAGCGGCTCCCGCTACAGCTATGGCGGCCAGCCACAGCGACAGAGGTTCACGTCGTAGCCAGAGCGGTAGCAGCCTGCGGGGAGACCAGGAAAGTCCCGTTCCGGCAGGCAACTGCTCTCCAATTACCTGGAATCCTTGGAGTCCTGGGGGCCGATTCATGGCAAAGCGCCGACCTCACGTAGAAGGTTCTGGGTCGCTTCCAGGTCGCCGAGATCAGACACATCGATATCGGGCGTGTTGAGTGAGTCCAGATTTGGCAGCAACTCCTCGTGAGCCACGCCATCAATCAGCGGGTATTCAAACGTCTGCTCAGAAAAATACTTCTGTGCATCCTCGCTCAGGAGGTAGTCCAGGAATCGCTCCGCCTGCGATTCGTTGTCGGCGGTTTTCAAGATGGCCGCGCCGGTAACCAGCACCGCCGAACCGGGTCCGCCTCCGGGTAGGAAGTAGTTGCGCGCCGCGAATCCTTCACCCTCTTCGGCGAGGAAGCGGTGCAGATAGTAGTGGTTTACGAATCCGACTTCGACCTCACCCGAACCTGTCGCGGCTACCGTTGGGGTGTTCTTGGCGTAGACGCTGGGCTCGTTCGCCACGATGCCCTCCAGCCAATCCCGTGTACGGTCTTCGCCCCAGATTAGGCGCATACCGGTGACCATCGCCTGGAACGAGCCGTTGGTAGGTGCCCAGCCGATCCGGCCCTTCCATGACGGGTCTGTGAATCCGTCCAGTGTGTCCGGAAGATCTTCCGGCGACAGCTTATTGGTGTTGTAAACGACGGTGCGCGCACGGCCGGATATGCCAACCCACAGGTTGTCAGGCGATCTTGCCCAGTCCGGTACTCGTACGATCAAATCGTCATCAAGCGGCTTGACCATGTCGATAATTGCGCCAAGTCCACCCGGGTCCTGTGCAAAGAACACGTCTGCCGGTGACCGGTCTCCCTCTTCCAGGAGTGTTGCGGCCAGAGCACCGGTACCGGCGTAGTTGACCTTTGCGTCTATTCCGGTGGCCTCCTCGAAGCGCTTGATTAACGGATCGATCAGCGACTCGCTTCGACCGGAGTAGATCACCAGTTCGCCATCGCTATCCTCGCCATCTGAGGAACATGCGACGGCCAGAAATAGCACCGTTGCCAGACCCAACACCAACAAAACCGGGCGTCGTCCTAGTAGGTTCGATATTTCGGTTGTCATTCCTCGCTCAGGGACCTTTCGTCTCGGACAGCGACACTTTCAAGGAGGGTGTCTGGCCCGGTTGGGTTGAGTTCGGTTCAGTGACGGAACTCATAGGGTGTCGATATGTGACCGACCTGTGTGCACATGTTTCAGTCAGTGTACAGACGATTTTGAATCTTCGTGCGTGCGAAGTCAACTGCGATTATTCCACACGATTGGATCCTCACGCAGCCCTCACGATCCATAACAATACATAGCTGATTACATCGATGTTCGTACATACGAATTATTTTGTTCGTGCATACATATTCATGAGCTATGCCATTGGATCACGCCTGATACGCGTCGTCGAAGCGTTTCTCTAACCGAAACGTGGTCAGCGGATGTCAGGGCTGGACTTAATTAGGAACGTCTGGAAACGCCTACGCCAGTTGGAAGGGTGGCGCCATGATCGGGAGAGTGACGTGGATCAGGGACGGCTCATCCAGTGCTATCGCGTCTCGGATGGCGGATGTCAGGTCTGCAGGCGTGTCCACACCCTGCGACCGAATCCCGAACGCTGCCGCCAGCGTGTCCCAGTCAGGGTTGAAGAACTCCGTGCCGATCTCGCGGTCGCCGTAACGGTGCTCCTGGTCCCACCGCGAAGCTCCGAACGCGCCATTGTCGAATATCACCGCGACGAGGTTGATCCCGTGCTGCTTCATCGTCGCCAGCTCCTGCGGGCTGTACATGAAGCCGCCGTCTCCACACAACGCCACTACGGCACGATCCCCCGCGGCGACCTTTGCTCCCAGCGCAGTCGGGAATCCAAAACCGAGGTTGCCGAAATAGCCGGTCCCGATGTACTCACCACCGTCCTCGACGTCGTACGCCACGTGGCTCCAGTACCCGATGTTGGTCATCCCGGAGATAAGTACAGCGTCATCATCGGTCGCCTCACGTACCGCGTTAACCCACGCCGTCTGAGCCGGAGCCGAATCGCCAATAAATTTCTGTAGCTTCTCGCGGTACCGAGCAGCACGTTCGCCACTTCCCTTCGCACCATCCACACCACGACTGCGCAGCGCAGCGTTGATTTTTCCGATGCCCGCTTTTGCATCGGCCTTGATGGCGATGGTCGTGCCGTGGTCTTTATCCAGCTCTCGTTGATCGACATCGATCTTGATGATCGTCTGTCCTTCTTTTGCTGAGAACCCCGGAACCAGGAACCTTGTCCCGGCCACCAGAATCACGTCGGATTCGCCAAGCAGTTCGGCACTGACGCCGACCTGTGCGTAGTGGACGCCTACATATTGCGGATGGCTTGCCGGGAGCGCGCCCTTGGCCTGTTGCGTCCCGACGATAGGTGCGTCCAGCATTTCAGCGATCGCCGCCACCTCTGGTCCCGCTTCCGCCCGAAGCGTACCTCCGCCGATCACGATCGCCGGATTGCTGGCACCGGCAAGCGCTTCGGCCGCCTTCGCCACGGCATCGTCCGATGGCTGTTCGACCGGGTAAAGCTCGGCTTCGATGATGTCCACGTCGCCCGTCGCCGCAAGGATGTCCGGTGGAATTTCCACCTCGACCGGGCGTGGGCGGCCTGTCGTCATCTGCTTGAATGCCTCGTGGATGGCTCCGGGAATGTCGGCAACCGACGTCACGCGGGTGTTCCATTTCACGATGGGCTTGAAAACGTCGAGCTGCTCCTCGACCTCGTGTAGCTGGCCTTCACCTTTGCCGATAGATCCGCTCGGGATCTGGCCGGATATGAGCAACACCGGAGATGAGGTGGCGTAGGCCGTCCCGACCGCTGCCGCCGCGTTAAGAGCTCCCGGCCCGGGAACGACAAGCGCCACGCCGGGCTTCCGCGCCACACGGGCGTATCCATCGGCCATGTATGCCGTCGTCTGCTCATGTCGCGTACTGACGAGCCGAATTTCCTGGCTGTCATGCAGCGCGTCAAACGCGGCCATGATCTGAACTCCCGGGAGTGCGAACACCGTGTCCACGCCTTCCGCTTCTAACGATCTTCGGAGTGCTTCGGCGCCGGTCATCTCGGGCATTTAGGTGGTCTTTCTGGCTGGTGAAATATGAAGCCGACGGCATTGTAGGACGGCGACGAGCTATGCGGGGAGCGACAAATAAGCCCGTACAATCCGCCGTGATGGCTCAGCCGAATACATACCGAGAGGGAATCGAACGTGCCCCCAACTAACCCGGGTCTACCTGCAGGCAAGCTGCCAGGTGAGTTACTCGGACGCCTGTTGTCCAAGATCCAACGTGACGACCCACGCGTGGTTGTCGGCCCGGGCGTCGGCGAGGACGCCGCATTTCTGGACTTCGGCGACACCCTCCTCGTGGCAAAAAGCGATCCCGTCACCTTCGCCACCGACCTCGCCGGGTGGTACACCGTGCAGGTAAACGCCAACGATGTCGCCTGCTGCGGGGCTATACCGAAGTGGTTCCTGGGTACCGCACTGCTGCCCGTGGGCACCACGCCGGATGAGGTGGAACTGATATTCGACCAGATCGCAGAAGCCTGCGACGCGCTGGGCATCACCATGATCGGCGGCCACACCGAGATGACCCTCGACCTTCCCCGCCCGATCATCTCCGGCACGATGCTGGGCGAAGTTGAGAAGGGTAAAGAAGTGATGACCGCCGGGGCACGACCTGGTGACCGCGTGATCCTCACCAAAGGCATCGCCATTGAAGGCACGTCTCTGCTGGCACGCGAGATGCGGCCGCAACTGAAGAGAGCGGGAGTGTCGGCAAGTGTCCTGGACCGTGCGGCCGACTACCTGTACGAGCCGGGGATCAGTGTCGTACCGGAAGCCCGCGCAGCCCACGCAGCAAGCGGCGTAACATCCATGCACGATCCCACCGAAGGCGGACTCGCCACGGCGCTGTCGGAGGTGTCAGCGGCCTCGAATACCGGCATGCTCATCAATCGGGACAACGTCCCGATACTTCCGGAAGCAGCAGAGCTATGTGACGCTCTCAGCGTAGACCCGTGGGGACTAATCGCCTCTGGCGCGCTGCTTATCACCGCCGCACCTGATAGCGCAGCCGGAGTGATCGACGCCGTGACGGGAACCGGATCCCCGGCGGTCGATATCGGCGAAGTTCGACCGGCAGAAGACGGCTTAAAACTCGTCTCCGGCGGGCAGGAACTCCCATTCCCCATCTTCGAACGCGACGAGATTGCTAGGGTCCTCGGAGCCTAGACCTGCAATCTCACGAGTGGCGACCCCCTTGGTGTACCTCGCCAGACATCGTAAAATCAGGTCAACCATTCGGGCACAAGAGACGAGCGCCTCAACAAAACCGTCGCTTTCCCGACCAAGAGAATCTGTATGCCAGCAATCTCCCTCCTGAGCAAGATAGACACCTACCTCGCCGATGATCGGGCGGAGTTCGTTCGTGACGCTCTGGCATTTGCGACGGACGCACACTCCGGACAGTCACGACTCTCCGGAGAGCCTTACGTAGAGCACCCCATCGCCACGGCGGAGTTCCTCGCCGAGCGCCGCATGGATGCAACCACGCTGGCTGCGGCCCTGCTTCACGATGTGATCGAAGACTGCGAAATCTCGCGCGAACAGATCGAAGACAAATTCGGCGACGAGGTCGCAAAGCTGGTCGACGGCGTCACCAAGATGAACTCGATCGACATCCTGGCACGCGGTGACCGGGTGAACGCGTCGTTCGCATTGAACGGCAACATAGACCAGGACGATGATCGAACCGCACGCCAGGCCGCCAGCATGCGCAAGATGCTGGTCGCTATGGCCGAAGACGTCCGGGTTGTTCTGATCAAACTTGCCGACCGGCTGCACAACATGCGCACCCTCGATGCGCACTCTCAGGATCGCCGGATATCGATCGCACGAGAGACCTTGGAGATCTACGCTCCACTTGCACACCGCCTCGGAGCTTGGGATCTCAAGTGGCGTCTCGAAGACGAGGCGTTCCGACACCTTCAACCGCGGCAGTATCGTTCCGTATACCGGCTTATCAGGCGCAAGAGATCCGAGCGTGAGCAGTACACGGAACGCGTGATGAAAATCCTCCAGGAAAAGCTGGACGAACACGACATTCAGGCCGAAGTAACCGGGCGACCCAAGCACCTGTACAGCATCTACCAGAAGATGCACCGCTACGCCGAACAGGGCCGCCAGTTCAACGACATTCAGGATCTTACGGCCCTACGTGTTCTCGTCGGGTCAGAAGAAGAGTGCTACCGCGTCCTTTGGATTGCACACAGCCTCTGGCGACCGGTACCGGGTCAGTTTGATGACTACATTGCCAGCCCCAAAGAGAACCTGTACCAGTCGATCCACACCTCGGTGATGTGCGAAGAGAACGCTCCCGTTGAGATACAGATCCGCACACGACGCATGCACGACCTTGCGGAGAACGGGGTCGCGTCGCACTGGGCCTACAAAGAAGAGGGCGATTCCAGCTCGGACGACAACTTTGAACAACGAATGTCCTGGCTACGACAACTTCTCGACTGGCAGAACGAACTCGAGGGAGACTCCCAGTACCTGGACACCGTAAGAACCGACATCCTACGCGACCAGGTTTACGTCTACACACCGATGGGTGAGATCAAAGAGTTGCCAGGCGGATCAACGCCGCTCGACTTCGCATACCGCGTCCACACGGACCTCGGTCACCACACCGTGTCCGCATCCGTGAACGGCCAACACGTGCCGCTGAATACTGTGCTCGAGAACGGCGATACCGTCGAGATCGATAAATCGCGTAGCGTGCGTGGACCACGAACGGACTGGTTGAACCCGGACCTGGGATACCTTTACACGGCGAGCGCACGGGAAAAGGTTCGTACCTGGTTCAGGCGGCAACGCCGTGAAGAGAACGTCCAGCGTGGACGAGAGCTGCTCCGGCGTCAGGTGTCACAACTCCGATCATCGACACCCGAAGAAGAGATCGCAGCTGCTCTCAAATTTGAATCCGCAGATGATCTGGCGGAAGCCCTGGGTAGCGGAACGCTGCAACCCGCAGACGTCGTTCGCGGCCTCGTAGATATCGCGGGCGAGCCAGACCTCGTCCGGGTGGAACGTGAAGGTGAACAATCTCATCAGGGCGTCGTCGTTCTCCATTCTGATCAGTCAGCATCGGACACGGTTACACGCCTCGCCCGATGCTGCTCACCGGTATACGGCGACGCCATCACGGGCTATGTGACCCGCGAGCGCGGCGTCACGGTCCACCTCCAGACCTGCCCAAACCTGCGAGCACGACTCGAGCCGGAGCGCTCGGTAGAAGTCGCATGGGGCCATCTCGAAGAACGTTACGCCTCACGCCTCAAGATCGACGCATGGGACCGCGTAGGTCTTTTGCGGGACCTTACGGCGGTTGTGTCTCGTGAAAAGGCGAATATCCACCGGATACACTCAAGTGAGCAGCAGTTGGCCGGTCGATCTACCGTGGAACTCACGGTGTACACTAGTGGGGTTGACCAGTTGACCAGATTGTGCGCGAGGCTGGATGCAGTTCCGGGCGTGCAATCGGTACAGAGACAGGGAGCTGGCTAGACAGAACCTGCCAGCAAGACAGTTGAACCGGGCGGCCCGTTTGGCAACCCGGTCATACATCCGGCGCATCGCGCCGGGTTTTTTCTGAGGAGAACGCACGAAAAATGCCCGCAGCGAAGGCCCGACGGGTCGCGGAACGTAAATCTGAACGCAACCGGCCTATTCGGTCACTTGCCCGGAACAAGGTCGCCGAAGCGCGTGCGGCCATCGAGGACGACCCGTCGTCAGATGAGGCCGTAGCAGCTGTAGCAGCAGCCAAGAGCGCGCTCGCCACCGCCGCAAGCAAGGGCGTCGTGCACAAGAACAATGCAGCTCGACGAATCTCCCGCCTATCCCGGCTACTGAACCGGTCACAGGCCGACCAGGACTCCTAAACAGGGGTCTCGCCACTTTGACTCATCCAGGTCACGATGATCCCGGACATTCACACGGCCCGGACCAGGGCGATGTGCGTACTCACTATGCATGGAGTGTCCATCACCCTTACAACGGCGTGGAGACGCACGTCGCAGTAGAGGTTCATCCGCATTTCGGGTTCGCTCGGGACTGGCGGTTTGTCCTGCCGAGTGATTATGAGGGAGTGGTTGCATGGGGCGTGGGAGAACCGGGTGGAGCACCAATCAGAGATCGCCTTCGTGGAGAAACGAAGGGCGGCCCGACGCAACTGCTAAACGGTCCAGACGTGGTCTGGTTTGGCGCCACCGAGCGGATATCAGCGTCGTCGCGTTCCGCATATCTGGTATTCAACGACCCACCGCCGCACTACGTGTCGTTCGGTGAGGCCGAAAACCCGACTCTTCCGCCAGATTCACTTGAGGGAATCTCTTTCGGAGATTCGCACGACAATCTGGCGGATGCCCATTCAGGACACGACCACGGTGATAGTGCCGGTCACGACCACGGCGAGCACGATCACTCCGGTCACGACCACGAACATGACCACGGGCACGATCACTCCGGACACGGCCACGACAATCCCGGACATCCGCACCCCGGTCACTGAGTCTCGACCGCCGTTCCGGGATCTACTGGACCCCGAACGTCGCTTATTCCACCCCGGAATCTTCTCGGTCGCCCTAGCACTGGTAGCGGTAGTCACGATTGCTTGCGGTAGTTCAGGGACTCCCGCAGCATCGGCTCCGACCGATGGTCCGGCGGCAACATTCACCTCCCCCGGTTCTGCTACGCCTGCCTCGATAATCGACCCGGACGCCACCGAGTCGATATCCGAAATTAGTCCTGCACCTACAGCCACACCGTCTGCAGTTCCACCATCTCCTCCGTATGTCGCACCACCTAATACCCTCCCCTCACCCACCGCAACTCAAACCCCATCCCCAACGCCTAGCCCCATCCCCGAACCATCCCCAACATCTATCGCCACAGTTGAACCTGAACCAACGGCGACTACTTCTCCAGAACCCACTGCCACGCCTACTTCAACCGTCGAGCCGCCTACACCCTCACCGACGATGGTCCCGACGATCGTCGTGACATACACCGCCACACCTGCACCTACGGCCATCCCACCGTCACCCACGGCAACACACGCGCCATCGCCGACGGCGACACCTCTGCCGGTACCAACCCCGACCAGCGCGCCACCCGTAAACGTGGGGATCGCTTGCATCTTTTTTGACGGCGTCGTCCCGACATCGGAGTCAGACGAGTACGTGGAAATCGTCAATTCAGGAAGTGGAACGGTGGATATCGCTGGCTGGCAACTCAAAGACATCGCTGATGGCACGCCAACCTTCCAGTTTCCGAATATCTCCATCGCACCGGGCGACTCTGTCCGCGTCTACACCAACGAGTTCCACCTGGAGTCCGGGGGCCTCACGTTTGGACGCGGCACAAGCATCTGGAACAACAGCACGCCAGACGAGGCAGGACTGTTCGATCTGACCGGCAGCCTGGTCAGCAGCAAGAGTTATCCGCCGGGCTGCTAGACAACTCCGTAAGCCGTGACACCGGCGCGTTGACACACCCGATGGGCATTGCTACGTTTCAGAACATTAGTGCGGAAAGTGCTCGGCAAATGCCGGGGGAAGCCTCTTCGCCATCGGACCACCACGGACGATAAATCAGATGCGAGAGCTCTCCGAACGACAGCAGAACATGCTCGGCTTCATCGAAGAATTCATGGCCGACTATGGCTACCCGCCGACGGTCCGTGACATTCAGTCCGGATGCGAAATCAGCTCCACCTCTGTGGTTGATTACAACCTGAAGGCGCTAATTCAGAAGGGCTATATCAACCGTGATGCTGAGGTGTCTCGGGGACTTCAGTTGGTTCAGGGCACAGGAAGGCATGAAGAGCTGCCAGACACCGTCGCAGTGCCTCTGCTCGGCACCATCGCCGCCGGTGACCCATTCCCGCTACCCACGGCCGACGCACAGGGCGTTGAGACGATAGACCTGCCTCAGTCCATTACTGGCTCCGGAGAGAACCTCTACGCGCTGCGGGTCAAGGGTGAATCAATGATCGACGCACTCATCGCCGATGGCGATCTTGTGGTCATGGAACAAACCAGTAGGGTCGAGAATGGACAAACCGCCGCGGTTCGCTTGAAGCTCCAGGACGAAACGACGCTCAAACGGTTCTATCGTGAAGGTGAACAGGTCAGGCTCCAGCCAGAGAACAGCACGATGGACCCAATCATGTGCGACGCCACGAACGTTGAAGTACTGAGCCGGCTTGTAGCCGTCTGGCGCTTCATTGGCTAAAACTCACAAGGAATACGCGCCTCGATACCCACGCGGGCGTATACTTGCTGTCGGCACGGACGCTCATAAAGCTGCAATCGGGCCGCGATTGTGTGCATCGTAGAAATCCGTAATTGCCGGGAGTAGCGCAAGATGCCAAGCATCGGCGGACCCGAACTTATAATCATCCTTCTGATCGTCGTGATCGTGTTCGGCATAGGTCGCCTCCCAGAGGTTGGCGGAGGCCTGGGCAAAGGAATCCGAGAGTTCCGACGGTCAGTAACCGGTAAGGACGACGACCCTGCGGATGACGCCGACGAGACCAAGAGCGACAACGGCGCAGCTTAGACCGGCGTTGCTATTTCTGATAATTAAAGACCCGCCTCAACCGGCGGGTCTTTTTGTTTGCGCTTTTTTAACCGGGAACGAACGTTAGTCACCGGCTTCCGGTTCGACCTCGCTCCGGCTTACACGTCTAGCGCCGATACGCGCCAGCCAGTATCCGATCTCGTACATAACAATGATCGGGCCGGCCACAAGTGACTGGTTCACCGGGTCGAATGTCGGCGTAATCATCGCCCCGGCCACAAACGCTAGCACCACCACCCACTTGCGCTTGCTCGCGAGCCACTTCGGTGTAACGACACCGATCTTTGCCAGGAAAAAGATGACGATCGGCAGCTCAAATATCAGCCCGAGCCAGAACAGTAATCGCGTCACCAACTCCACATAGGAACTGATCCGGATTAACGGCGTTGCGATATCTCCACCAAAGTTCAGCAGGAAGTTGATCGCCGGAGGAAGTAGAACGTAGTAGCCGAATGCGACTCCCAGCCCAAATGAAATGACGCTCGCCGGCATCAAAATCCACAGCCATTTACGTTCATTCGACTTCAGACCCGGAGACACGAATCTGACGATCTGGAACAACATGAATGGCGTTGTGGCCGCAATTCCAACCAGTATCGAGACACGTGCCACAGTGCCCCAGAACTCGGTCAGGTCCGTGAAGATCGCCTGCCCACCGGTGAATTTGTTCAGGTCTTCGGCAGGTTCAAGTAGCCAACGGAGTATCTGGCGGTGGAAAACGAATGCGGCCGCTGTGGTGACTACAAAAAATAGGACGATCCTGATTACGCGCCGCTTTAGCTCCCTGAAGTGATACGAAAACGGCTGCTGGAGGTCGTTCACGCAGGCCCTCCGGCCGACGGCGTTTCTTCGTCATCAGTGGAGGTGTCATCAGAGTCCGCCGCCGAATCTGGATCCTCGTCCGCTGAATCGGTCTCCACACGACCTCTTGGACGACTCACCGCACCTACAGGCGCTACATCGAGACCCGCATCTGACGCGCCGGTCGTAGTCGAATCTTCTGCCGCAGATGCAGAATCATCGACCGCTTCGTACTCCTCCATCACCATCTTGGTGAACTTGTCACGCTCAGCCTTGAGCTCACGAATAATTTTCCCGGCGTCACGGCTCGTCTCGATCATCTTCTTCGGGCCAAGCAGGAAGAACGCCAGCCCGGCGATGACAATGAGCTCAAAACCGCCGATGCCAAAGAAGTTCACGACTGCATGCTCACAGTATTGAGAGGTTTGTCACAGTCATCGCAGTCAATATCGATGTCGAACCCGGCCATACTCAAAAGATCGCCGGTAAGACATACCGGAAGGCCCACCACGTTCAGATAGCAGCCTGACACGCGTTCCGCAGGGCTGAATAGTTTGTCCTGAATCCCGTAACTACCGGCCTTATCCAGCGGAAGCCCAGACTCCACGTACTGGTCTATCTCGACATCGGTCATATCTCGGACCTTCACGACTGACCTTGAATAACCTGACCACTTGCCGTTGCGGGATTTCAACGCCACGGCGGTCATTACATGATGGGTCCGATTTCGCAACCGCCGAAGCGTAGCGACAGCTTCTTCACGTGAGGACGGCTTACCCAAGACCTCGTCATCGATTACGACAATCGTGTCTGCACCGAGTGTGACGGCATCCGAATTGGTACCCGCCACCGCGGCGGCTTTTTCTTCAGCCAGCCGTACTACCCAGGCGTCCGGAGTGTCGTCTCCCGGGAGTCGATGTTCCGATATGTCAGCAGGTCGCACATCCATCAACAAACCCGCCGAAGACAAAATCTCGGCACGGCGGGGTGATCCAGATGCCAGCACCAGTGGCGGCAATTTCACGGCTTGAACATCCTGAAACAGGTGATCAGGCGTCGTCGAGGGCTCAATCATCGTGCGTCGATGATACGCCCACACACATGGCCTCGCCGTGATGTTTCCGCAATGAAATCAAGCCTTGTACCGAAGGAATGACACGTTTTCGATGTGTCTGGTCTGCGGAAACATGTCAACAGGCTGGATCTCTTCCAGAACAAACGGCCCCGCAACAAGGGCAGCAAGATCTCGGGCCATCGATTCCACATCGCACGATACGAGGACCACACGGTCCGGAGCGAGACGACTTACCGCCTCGATGACGTCCGGGTGGCAACCCTTCCGGGACGGATCCAGGATTACCGCATCCACGTGAGAGTCGAACTCCGCGAGCACCTCTTCAGATCTCCCCAGCACCATCTCCACGTTGTCCAGACCCTCTCCATTCCGTTCCCCGTCCGCCACCGCCGAAGGAGAGTCCTCGATCGCATACACCTTGCGTGCGTAGGGCGCGAGCAACACGGCGAAAACGCCGACCCCTGCGTAGGCGTCGATCAGCACCTCACTCCCGGATAGTTCAAGCCGGTCCCGAACCATCTCCACCATCTGCTCAGCCTGCCGTGTGTTCACTTGGAAGAACGAAGATCCTGCAACGCGGAACTCCCGACCAAGCATCGACTCCCGCAGATGCTGTCCGCCTGACTCGATACCCGGAAGATCACCCTTAAGCTCCGGTTGGATTAGTCGATCGCCGGTACCAATCCCGACGCGCACGGAGAACTGGGTCATGCCTTTTACCCGCTTCTGCGTGACCTTGAGCACCTCGTTGATGGAATCGTCCATCAGCAGGCAGCGGTCTACGGGCACCAGCGAACGGGTGATGGCGTTGACGTAGCCAACTTCGCCCAACTTGCGCCCTACGCTGAAACGGGCGTGGTTCCGATAACCAAGCTGTTGCGGCGCGGCCAAAGTCGGCAGGACATAGGCGTCCTTTACCGTCTCCTCTGTCGCCAACGCAGCTATCACCATGTCTCGCTTGAAATCGAGTTGCCGTTCGTAGCCGACATGTTGCCACTGGCATCCGGTGCACTCGGCGGCAAACCTGCATTCAGGGATGATGCGGTCGTCAGACGCCTCGGCCACGTCCACCACGCGTACTCCCAGGTGCTCCGGAAATCGTCGCAACACCTCAACTTTGACAGACTCGCCCGGAATACCGCCCTCAACCAGAACCGGGATTGCTTCATGCTCCACCCACAGCTCACCGCGCTGGTTCAGATCGCCGAGCACGACGTCGAACGTATCGCCGCGATCGATGCCCAGCGCATCCGTGGGCCACGGGCCTTTGAACCTACCTCGGCCACGGGAGCGGCCGCCCCTTTTTCCGGGCTTTTCACTGGTCTCGGCGGACGTCAATACGACTCAAATCTTGAACACAGGGCCATCGGGCGATGCGCCCGAACTTACTATGCTACCGCTCATTAGTTCGATTGCTATTGCTTCGTTTGATATGCTTCTTACCTGAAACAGGTGTAAAGCTAGCGACCCGCTCGACCTAGGCAGCGTCGTTGGAGACAAAACTTGGTAGTTGAACCAAATCCCGTTGCACCCGGAAAGAAGGTCGAGCGCCGACTTCCCGAGTGGTTCAAGGTCCCGATGCCCGCCGGAGAAAACTTCTCCGACCTGAAAAACCGGATGCGCGGGGCCAGCCTTCACACTGTCTGTGAAGAGGCCGCTTGCCCGAACATCGGCGACTGCTGGGATCGACGCACCGCCACTTTTATGATCCTTGGCGACACCTGCACACGTGCCTGTTCCTACTGCAACGTCAAGACCGGGCGACCGACCGAGACCGACTGGGCCGAGCCGTTCCGCCTCGCTCAGACGGTCAAGAGCATGGAACTCAAGTACGCGGTTATTACCTCGGTAGACCGTGACGACCTCGAAGATGCCGGTTCCACTATCTTCGCTATGACCATCAAGGCGGTCCACAAGTCGACTCCCGGTTGCAAGGTCGAGGTATTAATACCGGACTTCGGCGGCGACCGCGAGTCGCTGCAGCGCGTGATGGATGCCAAACCCGAGGTGTTGAATCACAACATTGAGACGGTCCGCCGGGTGTTCCGGAAGGTACGTCCGCTTGGCGATTACGACCTGTCGTTAGAGTTGTTGCAGCGGGCAAAAGAGATGCGCCCGGACGGCGTGACCAAATCTGGCATGATGGTCGGGCTGGGTGAAACGATGGACGAGGTGCTCCAGACGATGGAGGACCTCAGGGCGAACGATTGTAATCTGCTAACGGTCGGCCAGTATTTGCGCCCGTCCAAGCGGCACCACCCCATCATCAAGTTCTACCACCCGGACGAGTTCGAAAAAATCAAAGAGGCTGGCGAGGCGATGGGTTTCAACCACGTCGCATCCGGCCCACTGGTCCGTTCTTCCTACCACGCCGACGAACAACACGAGGCTTCGTTAGCAACTACGGCCAATTAGCCGGTAGCCACACCCCTAACGGTCTCCAACCGCAAATCAGACGCGGTCCCGTTGGTCGGTGCCCATCCGTTCAAATCAGACCGCATCCCGTAAACCTCGTGCCGCCAAACGACGGGGATGGCCCAGTACTCCTCGTACATTTCCCGATTGAGTTCACGTAAACGCGTGTCACGTTCGACCGGGTCCACGATCGCGCTTAGCTCTTCGAATAACCGATCTCCACGCCCAAGGTCGTGATACGTGAGAAGCGCTGAATCATCTGAAGTCAGGTAGCGCTTGATTCCGCCGAGGATGTCTGGCCACGTCTGGTAGTTGACCCCGTGGAACAGCGGGGCTGGCATTACGTCGTCGAACTGCTGTGGCCTCGGTGAGTGTCGGGACAGGATGTCTGTGTAGCCGGACGAAAGGATATCGACGTTGATGCCGATATCGCTCAGGTTATCGGCGATCATCTCGTTGATCTGGATCAACTCCGTGAGGCCGTACGAAGGAGCGGAGAAAATAAAAACGGTCTCGCCGTCGTACCCGGCCGCCTCCAGCGCAACGCGAGCCGCCGCCGGGTCGTACGGATAGGCGGGAAGTTCGGGGTCATAGCCATCGGAAAGCGGGCTAAATAACGCCGATCCGGCAGCGATCTCTGCCACCTCGGGTTCGTACACGACATCGATGATTGTCTGGCTGTCGATGCCCAGAGTCAGCGCTTTCCTGAAATCCAGGTTGTTGTTGAGGGAGTCCGACTCGGAAGCCGTGAAGAGCCGCATCACGGTCGTGTTCACGTACTTCGGACCGTCAATTTGGAACCCGGCGTCCCGTACGGAGGGCACATCGCCCTGTGGCTCATCAATCGACCACGGTCTGCCGGACGGTCGTAGCACCGTCATATCCACTTCGCCGTTCTTGAGCATCTCGGCCCTTGCTGCAGGTTGGGCCGCCAGCACCAGCTTTAACCGGGCGAACCCGGGAACACGCGACTCATCCCAGTATTCAGTGTTCGCCTCGAATTCGATCGATTCACCGGCAACTCGTCCTGCTAGCTTCCAGGGGCCGGTGCCGATGCCTGACTCTGAGCTTGTGCCGTGTGCCGGAAGCAGTGGCATATCCCCGGCCACCGGTCCGAACGCATGCATGATCGAAACGTGCGGCGATTTCAGATTTAGTACAGCGGTTAGGTCGTCCGGCGTCTCAACGCTCTCCAGCACACCGGCCAACACCGGACAAACTGCGCAACGAGCGTCCGCACGAGCGTAGTGCCCGACCGAGTACGCAATATCGGCCGACGTAACGTCCTCGCCGTCATGCCATTTGAGGCCCTTTTTCAAAGTCAGCGTGTATGAGGACGCGTCGGTACCTGGATCCCACGACTCCAGCAATCCATAATTCTGGTCGAACCGACCGTCCGGTCCCACGCCAACAAGGTGGTCGTACAGGTGCCCGTGGTACTGCAGCCCCGGTTGGCCATCCAGTGAAGGGTCAAGCGTTTCTGCCCAGAACGATGGCAATGCAACGGTCAGCGTCTCATCGATCGGCTTCGAGCCAGATTCGGAGCCACATGCAACCGCACCAATAACCAACAGCACAACGATCGGCCAGAGTCGTGTGGCAAGCGCTCTCCGGGATGACGATCTGTTCAACGATTCGCTCCTGGCAGCCTCAACCGATATCCGTAGTGATCCGTAAACAAAACGCCGGATGCGGTCAGTTTGTCCCGGTGATGAGTACGGCACAACAAGTGTGCCCCACCATCAACCCGAACTACGACCCACATCCGGCGTTAGTTCTCAGGTTTCGATTAGGGCCTCGGTACGTATCCCGGTAGGCGACCCCGCTCCCACACGTGCTCCAACGCGACTTCCTCATTCAAGTCGCCTCCCCAACCCGGTCGGTTCGGGATGACCACTTCACCGTTCTCGATTTCGAGTGTCTCCGTAAGAAGGTCGTCCTTCCACGGCACGTCATCGATGTCGATCTCTGAGATCCGGATATTTCCGACCGAAGCGCAGAGCGCCATCGAGTGCAGCGTCGAGAGGTGGCTGTAGTAGTTGTGCGGAGCGACGTTGATGTCGAAGGTTTCAGCCATATCAGCTACCTTCTTCGACTGTGTAAAGCCGTTCCACGGCAAGTCCACCATACAGACATCCATCGACCGCGCTTCGAAGTAGCGCCTGTACTCACGAGACGTGATCAGGTTTTCGCCCGAGCAGATCGGAACCGTCGTAGAGTCCCGGATTTCACGAAGACCGTCCGGCTCATAAATGTCGATCTCGACCCACATCATCCTGAACTCTTCGAGCGCTTTAACGATGCGCTTCGCCGCTTCGACCCGGAAGTTGAAGTTCAGGTCCAGAGCAATGTCCACGTATGGACCTACGGCATCTCGGAGCGTCCCAATCTGGGTTCGAATACCGTCCAGGAACGCATTAGTAACGTTGCCGTCGGTCGTCCCGCCACCGCCACCAAATCCACCCAGTCTCTCCCACGTCTTGGGCTCCTCATGTGGGATCAACGGATTCGTCTTGAGGGCCGTGAAGCCCCGCTCAACGACCTCTTTTCCGAGGGCGGTAACGTCGCTCCACTTGTTGAGGGGAGGAACGCCGATCAACTCTGCGTTGCCCATCCGGGAGCTACCGCAGTGCGACCAGTAGACCCTTTGGCGCTCCCGTGTCGGGCCTCCCGCCAGTTCGTAAACCGGGATCCCGAGCGCCTTGGCCTTGATGTCCCAGAGCGCCATGTCGATCCCGGCGATCGCCTTTCCGGCGATACCGCCCGGGCTCTGGCGTCCCATCCGGTACATGTCCCAGTAACGCGCTTCGACCGGCCTCGGGTCCTGCCCGATGAGGATCGCCTCGAACTCTTTCGCCGTCTCGACCACGCCGTAAGGGTTTCGGCCGTCTGAGCACTCGCCGTATCCGGTTATTCCTTCATCCGTGCGTACCGCTATGTACTGCCATGGACGCCAGCCGGCATCAACGACGAAGGTGTCAATTCCAGTGATCTTCATCCGGTATCTCTCCAGTTGAATTGGTACGTGTCGATTACGGCGAGAGCACACGGCCAAACGCTTTTTTGATCAAAGCCTGTCGACCTTATGCCCGCGGGCGCAGGTTACACGCCTTCGCACCCACGCGGAAGCATCGTTCGACGGGAGCGTTACTCCGTGGACCAGCTAACGAGCCAGCCACGCTGAGGTTCGGCCCAGCTAAACCGCACCCCTTCACCATCTGGAACAAGACATTCCGGAAGTATCTCGGCAAGCCGCTTTGCGCTTGCCGAACCCGGGTTCAGGAACAAACGCTGGATTGACCGCCGCAACGCCGCCTCAGGGTTTGGGAACATGCCATGCGGCCTATCTTCCAGGCGATGCAGGTCGTACTTGATTCCAACCGATTCCAGCAGATTTCGGAACTCTGGCATAGCCGGAAGGGCGATCCGTTCCTCGCCGAATAGCCTCTCAAACAGTTCGTGAAAGTTGGCCTGTGGTGGACGTTCGCGCAACATCACCGTTACGCGTTTGTTCGCATGATCATGGAGCTTCTCCAGGAATGGGAGCACAGGCGTGGTGGCATACATGACGTGGGAGCAGATCACGTGGTCACCAACCGGAACATCGGCATCCTGCCACCTCTCCGGCACCACTTCGACATTGTCGACGCCTAATTCAGAGATCGCCGCATCCATACGCGCCCGCATCGCCGGAGACGGCTCCACCGCAACCACCCGGGCGCATCGCCGTGCCAGCGGAATCGCCAACCGTCCCCCGCCGGCACCGACATCGATAACGGTGTCACCGGGATCAAGATACGTTTCAACCACGTTGACCGCCGGATCAAGGTCCTTCTCGTCACGATCAGGAGGTGAAAAATTCCAGGCCAGCCCGGTCCATGGGTCCGCGTCCGGCGGCGGATCCCGGAAGCGGTCGGTTTGCTGATGCTCTCGATATACCATCGCATCCCATTTACGCGCACCCTCAATCCCCGCCGCTGTTATGTGCATAGTGGACTCCCGCTGCAACGTATCAACGTTTATACCGATCTGAGCATTCTGTTAGACCCCAAGATAAACCCCATCAATGCCATTCATTAACCCAAACGGCCTGTCCATCCACTATGAGATCGAAGGTAATCCTTCGTCACCGCCTCTCATGCTTCATCACGGCTGGACTTCAGATATCGAGGCGTGGCGAGATTTCGGTTACATCGATGCGCTCGCCGATAAGTACCAGATCATCCTGATCGACGCCCGCGGCCACGGACTGAGTGACGCACCGGACGGCGCTGAGCACTACACCCCAAACGTGTTCGTAGCCGATGCCGAGGCCGTCCTAGACGTCGTGGAGGTAGGTCCGGTCACTTACTGGGGTTATTCGATGGGAGCCGCGGTTGGATTCGAGCTTGTGGTCAATTCGCCGCATTTAATCAGTCGGTTCATCGCCGGTGGAATGCACCCGTACGGCAACTCCACTGATGGTGAACCTCGGCCCACGAAGGCGACATCTGAACTCCGAGAACGCGGTATGGAGGGGTTCGTAGAGGAGAGAGAAAAGGACCTCGGCGGCAAGATAGTCCCAAAGTTGCGAAACCGACTGCTAGCCGCCAGTGCAAACGGTCTGGCCAGCGCAGGAGAGGCATGGGCCGGATGGCGGGGAGTAGCGGATCAAGTTGCACGTATCGAGACACAGACGTTGCTGTACGCAGGCACTGGAGACACGGTGTTCCACGATGGCGCAGAGCGGGCCGCATCCGAAATGTCGAACGCCAGTTTCATCTCAGTACCGCGTATCTCGCACGACGCCGGATTCGCCGCATCACGGGCGGTTCTGGGTTCGATACAAGAATTCCTAGATTCTCACCCTCACTGAAACCGTCACAAGACAGCTAAAATCCCCGAGGCTTATGGAGATCAACAGATACGCCCCGATAGTGCTCAGGCATGAGATATCCGTTTTCGCGCCGCCGGAACAGGTGTGGGAACGACTCGCGCAAGTGGAGTTCTGGTCCGGTTGGCACCCGGATATCGGGAGGGCCGAATGGACCGATGATGAGCCAATGAACAGACGTGGTTTTTCGTTCGGCGTGAAGCTATTCAGGTTCAGGGCGCAACTTGGGATTTATGACGAACCGCGGGTCATAGGCTGGGAGGCCAGCCACCTGTTCTCCCGACATAGACAGGTGTTCCGGTTAGATGGCGACTACCGACAGACGGTCCTCACCAGTGAGGCGTCATACGAAGGCCGAATGCCAGACATGATGCCCGACAGGCTGCGTGGTCCGCTGGACCGATTCGGTCAGACATGGCTCGCCGCTATAAAGACGAATATTGAATCTGCCCGAGAGAACGGCATCCGCCTCCCCGGAACACGACGCCCAAGGCCCGGTCAGTAACAGCCAGATTCAACCAGACAACCCCGAATATCAGGGAGGCGCCCAATGCTGCTCGGAGTGGCCGGTCTCACACCGGGTGACTGGACCACGGTCACGGAAAACGTAACCCGCGTCGTCATGGGTCACGGTTTCCGGACCCTGCAACTACGCGTTTCAGATCCTCACCACCCTGATCCCGCCACCGTCACTCGGGTTCAGGACGCCTTTAAATCCGCAGGACTCACCATTGGCCAGACCGTAGGCGAATACGGCGGTGGACTCGTGAGCGATGACGACTCGGTAAGACGCAACGCTATAGAAGCGCTGAAGCAGATGACGGCTTTCACACGCGTCATTGGAGGATCCAATACGTACCTGAGGCCGGGATCTATGAACCCTAACGGTGCCTGGTACCCACATCCAGACAACCGGTCAGATGCGGTTTTCGAGCGACTCGTCGACTCCGCGCGTGAGGCCTCACAGGCCGCCTCGAACGAAGGCGTGATGCTGGCAGTTGAGGGTGGAGTTGTATGCCCGTTGTTCTCTGCTTCACGCACGCGAGAGTTCTTCGACGCCGTCGACTCCCCGTCTATGGGCTACAACATGGACCCGGTGAACTACATCGCAAACATCGAGACCGCTTACGACTCCACGTTCCTTCTAGAAGATCTCTTTGATCAGCTGGGCCACGTCACCATAGCGGCGCACGCCAAGGACTTCGGTGTCGTTGATGGCCTCCTGCCCCATTTCGAAGAAGTGGTTATCGGGCAGGGACTTCTCGACCAGGAAACATTCCTGACCCGGATGCGCTACGCACGACCTGACGCACATGTCTTGATTGAGCATCTGCCGGATGAGCTAATACCCGCGGCCCGCGAAGGCCTGAACGCCGCCGCCGCACGAGCGGGGATCGAATGGGACGACCCGCCTGAATAAATCTCACTGCTTGAGGACCACATTTATGCCTCTCGATGGAAAACGAATCGTCCTGACCGGTGCGGCCAGCGGCATTGGCAAAGCAACCGCCCTCCGGGTCGCCGCAGAAGGCGCGCGTGTTGCGATGCTGGACGTGAATGACGATGAAGGGCAGCGGCTGGCCGAGGCTATCGGCGATCAAACACGTTACTGGCACGCCAATGTCGCAGACGAAGCCGCGGTCAAGGAGGTAATCGGTGAAGCCGCCGAATGGCTTGGCGGGATCGACGTCCTTCTCCACGTCGCCGGCGTGCTTGACGGGGCTAATATCAATCTTCCCGCGTTCTCAGAAGAAACGTGGGATCGGGTGATTGACATCAATCTCAAAGGCTCGTTCCTGGTCGCAAAACACGTCGCCGCCGTCATGGAACCGAACAAGCAGGGCGTGATGGTGCTCACGGCATCCGGTGCCGGGGTTAAGGGCGGCAGTTCGTCATTCGCATACGGATCAAGCAAGGGCGGAGTTCACGGACTCGCCATGGTGTTAGAGCAGCGGCTGGCCCCGCTGGGAATCCGCGTCAATGATGTCGCACCCGGTAACATCGACACGCCGCTCAAGGTGGCGCAGGTCCGGGAAACCTACGAGATCACCCGCGATTCCGATAACTTCGAGCGGACGATGTCGTCGCTCGCTGACCCATCCGGTGTAGCGGCCGTCATGGCCTTTTTAGCGAGCGACGACGCAGACTACGTCAGAGGAACAATCTTTACACGGTAACGAGTTACACGGTTCCGTTATCCGGTTATCGCGCCGGTATTGGGGAGAGCGGCGGAGTGCGGCCGTCCGGGACCTGGGAGAAAATGCCCGGGTCCCGAGATGTGGCGGGAGGATTACAAACGTCACACAGACCGAGAGCCAGCACTGATACGTCGCTGGCTCCTTTTGTTACCGGCCAGGGCCAGACCGACTATCCGGGCTTACGCATCCGGGCGAGTATGTGCCGGCCACCGCTTGCTGAGTAACGCCTGATACCGGAGTTCATCACTTCCACCATCTGACGGGCGTCAATCAAACCGGCCTCAGAAAGCAGACTGGCCTCGATCTCCTTCGCCCTCAGGAACCCCAGCGCCAGATCGGTAACATCCTGCGATAGTTCGAGGTCCATCCCGTACTGCTCGGAGATCGATTCCCCCGTCACATCACTGGCCCCGAAGTAGTCAGTTAGCAGAAACAGGCCACCGGGCTTGAGAACACGCGTAATCTCTGGCGGGTGGTAAAAACCCTCAGTCGACAGCACGACGTCAAATTTCCGGTCGTCGAAGCTGAGGGCGGAGTCCCGGTCCGGTACAAAGTGGCACAGGTCGGAGACGCCCTCGATCTCGGCCAGCTCTGCCGCAGTCTGGAGCGCCTCTTCGTCGATGTCGTAGCCCCAGACCGTGCAGCCATAGAGCGAGGCGAGCCACCTGGCATTCCCGCCGATACCGCACGCAGCGTCCAACACCACCATCTCGGGAGCCATGTCGACATCCTTCAAGAGGATTCGTACCAGGGTCTGGTTAGCTCCAACATGCTGAAACTCCCCGTACGGCTCGGCATCCGGACGTGAGCGTTCCTCAAACCACTGCTGGAGACGTTGAGTCTTGTTCGCCATGCTGGCTACTTTACCGGCTATCAGCGATCAGAGCAGCGTTTGGCGAACTCAAATTCTTGGCGTCCACTCGCCTTCACATAGAACCGCCTCATCCTCGCCCGGCCACGGCGGGAAGGTAGCGATCACTATCTCTAGCGGGGTCGATCCATCATTTCTGAACTGGAATCGAGTACCCGTAGAGATGCTCGAGCCGGTTCCGGGCATGAGGTCCAGCGTGTCCTGGAGTCCCCCGTCAGATCGCCATAATCGACCCGCTCCGGATATACAGAGCCAGGCCTCCTCTACGGTCCGGTGGTGAACGGCCCTCGTGATTTGCCCGGGGTGGAGCGTGCAATGAACCATGCTCGCTCCTGATCTGGCCACACTAACAAGGCGAATCTCGGAGCCATCGGGCGCAATGCTGTCCGGCTCCCTGGAGAGTCGTGTCGACTCGAACATGGTGATCGATCTCCCATCTACCTGAGGAGTGGACCCGGTTCTTCCACAGACTTCCCACTATAAGGGTCCGTAAACCTGTGATCTTCTTTAGAAAAAACAAGCTAGCTACCGGTTACCGGTACCGGAATACACGGAGCAGTGTTGGGACCCGAAACCTCGTACTGGCCAATCGTGATTACCGATCAGGCTGCCAGGCACTCGGGCCAGAATCATGAAATCGCGTTTTTGAATCCGCTAGCAGGTAAAAAGACTCATGAATTATCGTTTGGGAAACGCTAGCGTTCCTTACCGGAAAGTTACTTTACGGATGTTGAGAAATATGCCGAGTCACACAAGCGCCTCAGAAGTCCTAATGGCCCTGGGAGCACTCGCGGTCGCACAGGAAGAAGAACGATCCTCCGGCGAACTCGACGCGCTCACCGGTAGCGTAATGTCGGCTCTGGACGGCTTCCGGGAATCCCGAAGCGAAGTCGCCGCCTGATTGGACTCCAGACTGGCCGACTTCCCGTAAACGTCCCGAATCACGGGGCGTTTTTTATTTGGCCTGAATTGCCCTGGTGCTTCTGACCTGCTAGTACGTGACCAGGGAGTGGATCTCGTGGCCTTCCAGGACGTCCCGTCCGTTTAATGCGTCCAACTCCACCACAAAAGCCATCGCAAGCACCTGCCCGCCTACCTGTTCGATGAGTTTCGCCGCCGCCTCCGCCGTTCCGCCGGTCGCCAGCAGGTCATCCACCACCAGCACGCTGTCACCTTGCTCAAGCGCATCTACCCGCATCTCCATGCGGCCGGTTCCGTATTCGAGTTCGAAATCCACGCCGATGACTTCCGGAGGAAGCTTGTTCTCTTTGCGGAGGGGAACAAAAGGCAGATCTAGCTTCAACGCCAGCGGCACGCCAAACATGAACCCGCGTGACTCGATCCCTGCTACAGCATCGATGGTCGAACCACCGAAGCGCTCCGCAAAACTATCGACTGTGTAGTTGAACGCCTCGGGTGATTTCCACAGCGGCGTCAAATCACGAAACAGGATGCCCGGCTGCGGGTAGTCCGGGATGTCACGGATCCAGTTTTTCAGGTCCAAGGTCGGCTCCATCTGAAATAGTGCGGCTCACTGAACAAGTTTGGTCCAGATAGAAGTCTACCGGGGCGTCATGAAGTGGCGCTCACGTCCTCGTATACAGCTCAGTCTCGGGATAGAAATCTGACCACGCAAACCAGAACGACACAACGGAATGGATTCGTTCGAGCTGTTGTCCCACGTACTCGCCCTCTATCCCCATCCCGGTGAACGGGAGGAACAGCGAACCTGTCTTGCGATCTCGCAACAAAGCCGTACCGTCGTCGACCACCTGTTCGAACTCGAGACGCTCGCCGTTCAACTTCCGGTTGAATACAAGCGCGGTCTCGGTGTTTGGCTGGAAGAAAAGCACCACATCCTCACCGGCAACATGGTCGTTCACCACCGGCCTGTCGCCCAACGCGGAGAGGGGGAACGCCTTGGGCCCCTCATCGAACCCAATTCCAACCACCTTGTCCTTGCGGTCCAGACGGTCGTCCCCGTTTGACTCGCCGATCACTCCGGCATCGTTGTTGGTGTAGTAACCGCCGTACCTGTCGGACGAGCCGCTTCGCCCCTTGTCCAGGATTGCAGTATCCGGGTGCTCCAATACCCACTGTCCGAACGTCGTCTGAACCAGCGGAATCGTTTCCAACCTTCGCCCGGCCAACTCACCCTTGACCCCCTGCGAAAGGAACTGGCTCCACAACGTGCCACTCTGGTGGTCATACATCACCAGAGCATTCATGATCAGCTTTCCTGACACCCCAAAGGTGTGTTCCTGTCCCTCTATCGTCCGGGCATACCCGATGCCGGTAAAGCAAAGCGGTCACCAGGTGACAGCGATAGGAATCCCTCCCACGGTATCGTTCACCACCTCCCGTCCGCTCAGAAACGGAATGGAGTAGGCCCTGCTGTCGCCGTTGATGGTCACGCCCAGTACAGGCTCATCTGCGACGTAACGCGTCGCCTCCGCAGGGCTGATGAACTGCGGATTCAAGATGGCCTGGATGCCGTCAGGCGGTAACAACGTCACTAGCTCCAGGGTCCGTCCCTGTGCCGACGGGTTGCCTGGATCAGGGGGTACGACGATGGTCTCCTTGTTCAACAATCCGACGCGCAACGCTTGCGGCCCACCCAGAACAAAGAACAAAAGGATTCCGACCGCTGTCAGACCCATGAACAGATATGACCACGGAATTCTCAATCGCTTCCTTTGCTACGCCCTGATGAGTTGCCGTTTTGTATTGATCTGCTCGGTTAGATGTGGGTGAATCGATTCGCGATGCCTGTGTGACGCTGGTGGATTCATACGGGGACGCCGGTGCTAAAATCCGTGCCTCCGTGTGAGTGTGAGTCCATCTCGCTTCACCTGGGCTCATCCGCCCCGCAGGGAATGAAGAAAAACCAGCTCCTACCCGGGACCTCCCAAATCCGCATCACGAAACTCAATCTTTCAAACTTCCGGAACTACCCGGAATGCACGCTCGAACTAGAACCCGGGATCACGGTGTTCCAGGGTCCAAACGGGCACGGTAAGAGCAACTTGATGGAGGCCATATACATGGTCGCCATCGCCAAGTCACCACGCTCCTCGTCCGATCGTGAGCTTCTCGGCTGGGACGTTGTGCAGAACGGCGGTCACGTGCAGATCGCCGGGATTGCGCGCGATGCGGAGCTGACCGTTCAGTCCCAGATCGATTTCGATGTCATTCCCCGTACTCCGGAACCCGGCAGCGGAGGCGCGAGACCCGCCCCATCGGTGAAGAAAGAACTGCGGGTCAACGGCGTCCAACGACCGGCGTCCGAATTTGTGGGAGCGGTGAACGTGGTTGCGTTCTCCGCTGAGGACATCGAACTGGTGACCGGTAGCCCATCCGTAAGGAGGCGCTATCTCGATATCTTGATTTCGCAAAGCGATCCCGCGTATCTAAAAATGATCCAGCGTTACGGGCGTGTAGTGACACAACGGAATCACCTCCTCCGCCAGATGCGTGACGGGCGCGTAGGCTCCGACGAGTTGGAGTTCTGGGACGACAGGCTGGTCAACGAGGGCGCCGCGATTGTCGAGCGGCGAACACGGGCAGTAGAGCGTCTGGCTGAAGAGGCTGCTCCACGGCACCTGGCGCTTTCCGGTGGTCGCGAAAGGCTGGGTGTCCGTTATCGGCCACGAGTTACCGCGGTGGCGGAGGACGGTCCCGAAGAGATCCCGGCATCCGCCATCGACCTCATGTCCACAATGCGCGAGGCGTTGACCGCGGCGAGACAGCGTGAGGTCGGCCAGGGCCAGACCGTGATCGGGCCGCACCGAGACGAGATTGCGCTGAGCCTGAACGACGAACCCGCAGGTACGTTCTCATCCCGTGGACAGGCCCGCACCATCGCACTGGCGCTACGGCTCGCTGAAGGAGCGTTTGTCACTTCAGCGACGGGCCGGACTCCCGTCCTGGCACTGGACGACGTACTCTCGGAACTGGATGAATCACGCCGCAGGCTCGTTTTAGAGAACGTGGCCCCCTACGAGCAGGTCCTCATCACGACCACCGATTTCGACCGAGTCGAGGACTCCTTTTTGTCCGGTGCGACACGAATGACCGTTCAATCTGGTCAGGTGACGCGTGACTCAGGCTGAAATCTCCGCCGACCTTGTTGCCGCCGCACGTCTCATTTCGTCTTCGGAGTACGTGGTCGCTATGACCGGTGCCGGGGTCTCAGTCGAGAGCGGCATCCCACCGTTCCGGGGTTCAGAGGGCCTCTGGACCAAACACGGCACACCGTCCGGAAACGGATACCAGAGCTTCCTGGAAGATCCCGATAGGTGGTGGAAGCGTGAGATGGAACGCACCGTTGAGCCGTGGGTGGCGGAGCTACGCCAATCGGTCCGAAACGCGAAACCAAATCCTGGCCACATCGCACTGGTCGAGATGGAACACGCGGGATTTGTGCGTTCGCTCATCACCCAGAACATTGACGGCCTTCACTCCGACGCCGGGACGCAGAACGTCGTAGAGATCCACGGTTCGAGACGCTTCCTCAGGTGTGTCGAGTGTGAGAACCGCACGCCACGCCCTGATCTGTTCGCCAGGCGACCGGCCCCGCCATGTGAACTGTGCGGCGGTCCGGTGAAATATGACTCGGTGCTGTTTGGCGAACCGATACCGCCAAAAGTGCTCGCTAATGCCCGTGCCGAGACGGACAAGGCCGATTGCGTCCTCGTTGTGGGAAGCTCATCCACTGTCAGGCCCGCAGGTGGACTGCCCAGAATCGCACGAGCTAACGGCGCTAAATTGGTCGAGATCAACACCTCTGAGACGCGGCTGAGTTCCGACTGTGACGTCGTCATCCGTGCACCCGCGGGAACCGCGCTGCCTGCCTTGTTGTCCCAGTTAATGGATCATCATCCGAACTCGAACCCGGACTAGACCACGAATCTCCTAAAATGGCCACGCAAGAGACCCCGCTGGGGTTAGTATTCCCGTGCGCGCCGAGCGGCGATCGCATCAGGGCTTAGTTCCGGGGTCCAGTACATGACAACGCAGGACGCTCTTCAGCGCGAGATCGACACCTACATCGCCAAAAATCCGAAGTCGCAGGCGCTCAACGCTGAGGCATCAAAGTACCTCCCGGGCGGCGACTCCCGGAACTCGATCTACTGGCCGCCCTATCCTGCCTACATAGTCGGCGGCGATGGTGTGAGCATCACGGACGCGGACGGCAATGTCCGGACCGATTTCATCAACAACATGACGACCCTTATCGTCGGGCACCGTAATCCAGACGTTGTTAAGGCGATGCAGGACCAGGTGTCTGAAGGCTGGTCATACCCGGGCCCGTCACCGTCTCAGATCCGCTGGGCGGAGATCATCGTTGAACGTGTTCCCTCAGTCGAGCAGGTTCGATTTGTTAACTCAGGCACGGAGGCCACTCTCAACGCCATCCGGGCGGCTCGTGCGTTCACCGGACGCCAGAAGCTGGGCAAGATGGAGGGCGGCTACCACGGCACGCATGACTCGGTTGCCGTCAGCGTCGCTCCCAACCTTGATCTGGCGGGCGACGCCAACGACCCGAACGCACTTGATGATTACGAGGGTCTCCCGTCGTACGTGACGGACGGTGCTGTGGTGATGCCGATCAACGACATCGAGAACTGCGAGCGGATCATCCGGGCAAACGCGTCAGAGCTGGCGTGCGTGATCGTGGAACCGGTTAACGGTCGCAACGGTTTCGTTCCGGCCGAGCCGGGTTTTCTTGAGGGGTTACGGGCCGTAACCGCCGAGCTTGGCATCGTCCTGATTTTTGACGAGGTGATCTCGTTCCGGGTCTCACGCGGCGGCTCTCAGGAGCACTACGGCGTGACGCCAGATATAACGACTTTCGGCAAGGTTATCGGCGGCGGATTACCGGTCGGAGCCTTTGGCGGTCGGGCCGACATCATGTCGCTCTACGATCCCAGCAACGGTGCGCCACGCGTTCAGCACGCAGGCACCTTCAACGGCAACCCGATGACCGCTGCGGCAGGTGTCGCAACGCTTGAGGCGGCAACCCCAGAGGTTTACGAGTACGTCGGTTGGATGGGCGGGGTGATTCGCGAAAAGCTGCGCGCGTTAATCGCCGAGGTTGAAGCGCCGATGGGCGTGACGGGTGTGGAATCGCTGTGGTGCCTGCAGTTCACGCCGGAACGTGTGACCGATTATCGGTCGTCCATGACCAACGATAAGACGATGACCCGGGCGATGTTCCTGGGCCTTCAGAATGAGGGTTACCTGCTCTCACCAAGCTGCCAGGGAACGGTGTCTTCAGTACACACGGAAGAGGACATCGACGGGCTGATTGGTGCGGTACGAACGGTGCTCAGTCGACTGGGTTACGCGTAAGCTCTGACGGACTGCCGATCGACGATCCCCCTCACCCCAACCCTCTCCCGCGTAGGGGAGAGGGGGCAAAACGGGCACGTCAGTCAGGCAAGAACCCACCCTGAGGCTCTCGAAGGGTGTGACGTGCAGAAACGCCCCGTGGTCCTCGTCTCTCCCCGGACAAACCCAAACAAGACTTACAAATCATCGTCCGCAGATGCCGAGATGAACAAGAACACGGGACGCTTGCGTTCATCGAGGAAAAGCGGCTGGTCGCGTTCTGCCTCTTCAGTGGCATACGGTTCTAGCATTCGAGTTAGATGGAATCCCGATTCAACGAGCCAGTTGACCAGTGTGGCGACGGTTCGGTGATAACGAACTACGCCGTCCACCCACCACGTCGATACACGCTTTCCCTCGCTGGAGTACCCGTCTACCAACCACGCCATGTTCTTGCCGGAATCATCTTTGACCCATTGATCACCGTGGACGCCCTGCGCTGCCGTATAAATCGGGTGCTCGGTTGAAAATACGAGTTGCCCGCCGGGTTTCAGCCAGCGACGAATACTCGACAGCACAGGCTGCAAATCATCGATGTAGTGGAACATCAGCGAGCTAACCACGAGGTCAAACGAGCCTTCCGGAAACTCAAGACTCTCGGCGTCTTTATGTATGTACCTGATCCGGGAATCTTGGTGTTCCGATGCCTTCGCAAGCATGAGTTCTGAGACGTCAACGCCTGTGACTTGATCCGCGCCGGATTCGATCAGCCACCGTGACATCACTCCGGTTCCGCAACCAAGATCCAGGACTGACATACCGGTCACGTCTGGCAACAGGCTGCGGATCGCCGGTTCCTCTAAGGCCCCTGCGAGCGCGATTCCGTGTGTCCGCATCCTGTCGTACGCAGCGAAAAATGTTGGATCGTCGTAAATGTTCTGAGGCAACCGGATCTACTCCTGAGTTTTCTCTGCCGAAGTTAGCTTGAGTGGAAACGGCTTATTACGGCGATGTGCGATTTAACGTTGGTTTGATGCGTTCAAAGCTTCTCCCATACGGCGACCAGGCGTCTGCTATCGCTGGTGAAGGGCTCCCGTTTCCACCCGGACCAACGCTCCCGAAACTGCATTCCGGCCAGCTCCGCCATGAGGTCTAGCTCTGCAGGCCAGACGTACCGGAAGGGAATTGAGCGGCGCTCCCAATTCCCGTCTACAAGCGTGACGTGGTGGGATGTCAGGCCCTGGTTTGCGATGTCGTATTCGTCGAAACCCTGCCGCTCATTGCCCTCCCTGAACTTGTGGACGGTCTCGCCGGGAGCGAGCTGCTGGATCTCTGGCGTCATCACCTCGATAACGAAGCATCCCCCGGGTTCGAGGTGCGCTGAGACGCTGCGGAAGCAGGCGGTCTGGGCCTCCTGCGTGGTCAGGTTCATGATCGTGTTAAACACGAGGTAGGCGAGGGTGAACTGGCCGTCTACGCGCGTTGCAGCGAAGTCACCGATCGTGACGCCGATATCCTCGCCACCGAGCTTTGCACGCATCTGGTCGACCATTGCTTGCGACATTTCGATGCCATGGACTGATACGCCACGTTGCGCCAGTGGCAGTGCGATGCGTCCAGTACCGATGCCGAGCTCCAACGCACGACCATCGCCCGCCAGTTCAGCCAGGAAATCAACGACTGGTTCGACGACCTCAGGCGCAAACCTCTCGGCCGAGTCATCGTCGTATTTCGCGGCTATGGATTCGTTGAAGTATCCGTCGTCGTGCATCCGGGAAGTTTAACCGGGTGGAACCGAATTCAACTTATCCCAAAACAACTCACCCTGAGGTTCTCGAAGGGTGAGATGTGCGACCACGCGCTGAAAGGCTGCGGATCGATGATCCGTAGCCCCCTCACCCCAACCCACGTTGAGGTTCCCGAAAGGTCCACCTTTACGTCGTAGAAGGAGCCCGGTTACTTCTTTTCGCGTCAGACGGGCATCCATCTGTCCGGCGCGCACTTTAATGGGTAACTTGCGCCTGACCACTGTCTCAACAGGTTTCCACCCAACATCAAATTAGGGGAGTCGATTGTCCCCCGACGCATAAAGTATGCAATGGGGAGGAAAACCAGATCAAATAAGGGTTCCCTTTTTAGAAAGGCCACTAGCGTGAGCCGTAGCAGGTCCCGGGGATAAAGTGGTCCAATCTCTCAAGCTGATCTAATCTGAACTTGGAGTCGTCCAGCTCATCGCTGATATTCGTTCGTTCCCATGTAGTACCATCTCGTCCCGCCCACGATTGCAGCGACATGGTTGAGTCACATAGGTATACATGCGTTCCCTGTTTGGACACCCCGAAGATGGCAGCTTCCTTGCATGGTTCGCTGACGACGGAATTTGGGCGCTGTTGATAGCTGTCTCCGCTGTTGTTTTGTGGCTGTTACTCCGACACTATTTACACAAAGTGCTCGAACGTGGTGCGATGGCCTTGGATGAGGTCGAGCTCGATGTCGTGGGATCGCGTGGCAGGGCGATAGTCGCATTCGCCGCCGAAGGTCCAATTCTTATTGCCTTGATCGGCGCACCAGCGACCATTTGGATCATGGCAGTTCTTGATAAGGATGTAGGACCAGCGACCGAGGCCTTAGTCGCGACTCTCCAAAGAATCGGGGATTCTTTTGCGGCGCATGGGCTTCCGGTCATCGTGATCATTTTCCTCGCCTACGTCGGTACCCGAATTTTGCAGCGGTTTGTACCACCAATGATCAGACAATTCGTGAAGTCAGACGGAACCGTAGTCGCTGGTCTCGACGAAGCCCAAGCCCGAGCATCGACGCTGGCGTCCGTCCTTGCAGGGTCAGTTGCGGTTTTGATATGGGCTATCGCTCTCTTTAGTGTTCTCGCAGAGATCGGTGTGCCCGTTGGCCCGCTGCTTGCTGGCTTTGGCATAGCGGGGATCGCTGTGGGATTCGGCGCCCAATCTCTCGTCAAGGATTTCATTGCTGGATTCTTCATTGTCGGTGAGAACCAATATCGACGCGGTGATGTAGTCGAAATCGCAAGTATCGCGGGCCTAGTTGAAGAGATCAGCCTCCGAAGAACCGTCCTCAGGGATTTGCAGGGACGTGTTCACGTGGTGCCTAACGGCGAGATCAGTGTGTCGACGAACTTCTCAAAAAATTGGTCAAGAGTATTGCTTGATGTCGGCGTCGCCTATCGCACCGATTTGGACCACGCGATTCGAGTATTGAATGAGGTAGGTCAAGAGGTTTTTGAAGATCCTGATTGGTCTGATCAGATGACTGAAGCCCCCCAAGTGCTGCGTGTTAATTCGTTTGACGACTCAAGCATCACGATTCGCGTTCTCGGAGTGTGTCGTCCATTAACCCAATGGGGAATCATGGGTGAATTGAGGAGGAGGATCAAACGCCGGTTTGATGAACAGGGCATCGAAATTCCGTTCCCACACCAGACGGTCTACTGGGGCGAAGCCCCTGGCAACCGGGCCAACTTGTCCGTCACCACTGATGCCGCCGAGAGTTTGTTGGCCCAGACCGCGTCTCAAGAGCAACGTGAGGCACAGTTCGCCGAGCTAGCTCTTGCCGCGGATTCGATCCGTACAGAACGTGAAGAAGTCGCACAGGGCGAGCCTGAGGATGAGGTGGTTGGAGGGCCTGTGGGGCCTGGTGTCGCTGGTGTGGCGAACCCACGAGGATCTGTTCTTGATCCAAATGAGGCACCTCGAGTATTCGAGGAGATCGAACCCCGCGCGACTGAATTCGTAATCTCGCATCACAAAACCGGCGAGCCCACGACGCTCACCGAGGCCCTTGAAGATGAAGCAGAGGATCGACACGAAGAAAACGGACAAGATGAGGGCGAATCCAAGGTGACAGATTCCATTGGCCGTATGTCGCCAATGGACGACCCTAAGGACGGAAACAGCGACCATCACCGTCGGCTAGGAGACAAGGAATAAGCTTCCGACGGTATGTCGGTGTGGTCCAGTTACTCGATGAGTGTGGATTCAGAACGGGTACCAGCCCGCGACACGTGTGGCCTCAACCATTCTCCCGCGTTCGTGCTGGTGGAATCGATTCATCGCACAACACCTTACTTTCGAGTAATGGTGTCCTAGCAGTGACTACCGGTATCTCGAAGGTTCCAGGACACTGATGAAGGGTGACAGGTATATGGACCCTTCGAGAGCCTCAGGGTGGGTGTTGACTGACTGGCCGGGCGACGCCCGG
>JABIGL010000030.1 GCA_018650185.1 Chloroflexota bacterium | reverse complement strand
GTATCTGTGGTCGCGAGGATAGTGGTCAGGCCGTTCTCGTCATTCCGCTGTGTGTAATCGTCGGTGCTTGAGAGTGTGGGGCGCTCGGATTCATTGACGGAGGTCGGCACGGCGTCAGGAGCGGCAACCGCGCCATCATCACTGCCACACGCTACGGCCACCACCATCGTCAGCAACACGCCAATCAGCAGCGAACGACCAGAAAAATTCACCGCAGTCCACCTCGTCGGATGCATGGCTAAGCACCCTCCAGGTAAACGCCAAACGTGAAGGCGAACATGGCAAAGTTGGGCGATGTCGAGCGGAAGAACAGGTTTGTTTGTATGTACTCTGGCGACTCAAGCACCGCGTATAGCCGTGCCTCGGACACCTGCAGCACGGAGGTCCCGTCGTCCTTGAATACGATGTCGGTCCCAGCCTGTTCAGGTGTGAGCGGTTCGCCATCTAATTCGACCACCACCTCGAAGGGCTCCGGGCCGGAAGGCTCGATCACGATATTTACGCTACGCGCGCTGAACGGCACGCGCAGATAGTCTTCAAGATCCGGGTCTTCCCGTCCGTGGACAATCGACTCCGCCCGGTTCTCCCACAGCCCGTTAAGGAAGTACTGACCGTCTATCGGCTGCCCTTCGTCCTCATATTCGAGAATCTGGTCCGGTCCTGAGTAGTACTCCTCGTGTCCGTTGTAGATTCCCTGTTGCGTATAAGAGCGTTCATACCCGCCGTACAGCTCACGAGACTGGCTCGTCGCTTCATCGTCCCGTACGTCCGGCGGTAGCGGGTCAAAAGGAATGTCACTTACATCGTGACCGGCGGCAGTCAGTTGTTCACGAATAACGACCTCTGTCTCCGCGTAGTCGCCCTCGCCGAAATGGGAATACACGATCTCGTCCTCGGCGCTGAACAGGTATTTGGCAGGCCAGAACCGATTCCCAAAGGCCCGCCACGTCTCCATTTCATTGTCCTGTGCTACCGCCCATTCGATGCCGAGGCTCTCGACGGCGTTCACGACGTTCTCGGTGTCCTTCTCAAACTCGAACTCAGGTGAATGCACGCCCAGGATGGTCAACCCGTTATCCGCGTATTTCTCCTGCCAGCCCCTCAGGTGCGGCATGGTCCGGAGGCAGTTGACGCAGGTGTAGGTCCAGAAATCGATCAGCACGATATTGCCGCTTTTGATCTCCGCCTCAACGGTCGTCGGTTCGGAATTGATCCAGTTTGCGATTCCTGTGATCTCTGGAAGAAGCGAATCTCGCTGTGAATCTTCATCCACGGGAACGTCGACATTCGCTGGTGCCGAGGTCGCATCCGCGGAACCCGCGGAATCGCTAGACCCGCCGCACGCCGCTACCGCGAGGATAACGACCGCCCCGATGGACAGTAGCAGTCGTTTGTTATCGATGAGATCCAGACCCATCGTCACTCTCTTTCATTGTTCTGCTGAGGAAGGAAATTGTCGTGTGGAACATAACGGCGGATGTCGCTACGCGCCTCCGATGTAAGAACCGAAGGTCCAGGCAAATACTGCAAAGTTATTCGAATTAGACCGCATCTTTAGATTCGCCTGTGTGGACTTAGAAAGCTCCAATAACGCGTAAAGTCGGGATTCATCCACAAGGATCACAGACTGGCCCCGCTCGTTAAACACAATGTCGCCCCCGGCTTCTTCCGGTTTTAGTGGGCGTTCGTCTATCTCAATAATCACCTCAAACGGCTCGAATGGCGTCCCGGCTGATGACGGGTTGATGACCACGTTCACGCTGCGGGCGCTGAAGTCGATGGCGATGTAGTCCTCAAGATTCTCGGTTTCACGCGCGTGGACGATAGATTCCGCCCGGTTCTCCCAGCTTCCCTGAAGGTAGTAACTGCCGTCCAGACGGAAGCCGTCTCCTGGATCCGTGTACTCAAGTACCTGGTTGGGCCCGGTGTAGAACTCCGGGTGGCCGTTGTACAAACCTTGAGGTTGATATGAGGCCTCGTAACCGGCGTATATCTCCCCCGTCTCGGGGAAGGCGAACGGGTCTCTGACATCGTCGGATGGCTTATCAAACGGGATATCCGTTAGATCATGACCGGCGGCGACCAGCGCCTCGCGAATCCGGGTCTCAGTCGTGCTGTAGTCGCCTTCCCCGAGATGCTGGTAGACCTGCAACCCACCGGCACTGGAAAGGGATTTTGCAGGCCAGACGTGATTGTCAAAGGCACGCCATGTGGCCATATCGTTGTCCTGGGCGACAAGCCAGTCCACACCGAGTTGGTCGATTGCGGTGCGGAGGTTCTCCGTATCCTGTTCGAACTCAAACTCCGGTGAGTGCACGCCGATGATGGTGAGACCGCGGTCGTCGTACTTGTCGTGCCAGCTCTGGAGCCGGGGAATGGTCCTGACGCAGTTGATGCAGGTGTAGGTCCAGAAGTCGATCAGGACCACGTTGTCCTGCGCTGCTTCGTCGGCGATGGTGGTCGCCTCGCCGTTTAGCCAGTTGGTAATCCCCGTGATCTTGAAAGTGGGTCTGGTACTTGCCGATGACTCGGTCTGTGTTTCGGCGTCGGTTGCGGCTATGACAGGGGCGTCAGCCGCAGCGGAGGGGAATGCCGTCTCTTCCGTACCGCCGGAGCAGGCCACGGCGATCAGAACAAGAATCGACGCAAAGATGAGGGCGGGGTTTACCCACACGCGGCGCGTCCCGCAGGTGTCGTGAGGGCACGACGACCCGTGGTTGTAGAAGTGCCCGTTGGGGCGAATTTGGTCCACGCTATTTCTGCCTGATTTGTTTTGTCCGAAAACCGGACAGATCGGAAAGCGGGACCAGACTGCGTCTTAGTTGACGATCGGGTAACCGATCGCATTTCCCCACTCACGCCACGACCCGTCGTATACCTGAACGTTTTCGTAGCCAAGAAGCTTGAGGACCAGGAATCCGTGCGACGCACGGATGCCGCCCTGTCAGTACGTGACGACCTTTTTCTCCGGTGTCACCCCGTTCGCCTCAAGTATCTCTCTCAGCTCATCGGCGGGCTTGATAACTGGTACGTCACCGTCTGTGATGAAGTTCTTCCACTCGATGTGGACCGAGTTCCCGATCCGACCGCCACGTGCCGTGCCACGTTTGTTCGTACCGTTTCTCTCCTCATCAGACCTGACGTCAAGCATGATGGCGTCGTTATCGGTCGTGCAGGCGAGAACCTCGTCTTTATCTGAGAAGAGGTCGGCCTGTGGACGGGACGTGAAACTTGCCGAACCGGGAGTCGGCACTTTTCGTGACAGCGGCTTGCCCTCGGCCAGCCATTTGGGAAATCCGCCGTCAAGAATCTTGACGTCTTCGTGTCCGTAATACTTAAGCGCCCAGAAGAGTCGCGCCGCCACGTGATTGGCGTCGGAGTCGTACGCAATGACCGTGGTGTTGTCACCAATGCCGAGCGACTCCATCGTCATCGCAAAAGTCCAAGCGTCCTGTATATACGGGGTGTCGGACAGCTCTTTGTAGTAGTGATCCTTGTAGACCACCGCGCCGGGAATGTGGACCCGGGCGTAGTTGTCGGGCAGATCCTGGTCCACCACGACGACATTCGGGTCATCCAGGTGCTCGGCCAGCCAGTCAGTCGTGGCCATGTGTTCAGGGTGCGCGTAACCGCGGTCAGCCGGGTCTTTTATATTCAGGCTCAACAGTAATCTCCGGTTCGGATGTAAGAATTCCGGGTCAAGCGGGTCAGGCTATATGACCGATACTCGCGAGATATTTCACAGGTTTTTCACGAGTTCATCACACGTTTGTTGCGGCGAGTGCGGATAGTAGCACACAGGAACTTTGCGGTTACCTTTCGTACCTTTGTGACATTCGTCACGCTGTGCTAAAGTTTGCGGGCTGTCGCGCACAACACGGAGCTACCTTGCCTTTCCTCGTAGCCGGGCTGAACTACCGGAACGCTTCAACTGAATTGCTGGAAAGAGTTTCGGTCAATGACCGGGCTCTTCCTGACCTCCTTCTCAAGCTTCAACAACAGCTTGGGGAGACGCTGGTCCTCTCTACCTGTAACCGCACAGAGGTCTACACCACCGGTGATGACCTCGACGTAGCCCGCACCCAACTTATGCAGGTGCTGTCTGACATGACCGGTCTCAGCGAAGAACAGGCTGAAACCGTCGTATACGTCCACGAGGGCGATGATGCCGTCCGCCATGCCATTCGCGTGACCTGCGGGTTGGACTCTATGGTCATCGGTGAGCACCAGATAGCCGGGCAGGTCCAGACCGCTCTCCGCGCTGCCGGTGAGGCCGGATCCGTAGATACACCCCTTTCACGACTCTTTCACTTTGCCCTCCGCAGCAGCAGGCGAATCCGAGAGGCAACCGGCATCGGCAGGAGCCGCCTCACCGTTAGCTCGATCGGCGTGCAACTCGTTGAGCGAGCCATCGGTTCGTTAAATGAACGCCGCGTGCTGCTCGTCGGCGCGGGCGAAACGGGCAAACTTGCGGCACGAACGTTAGGACGTATGGGTGCCGGTAATCTGACCGTAGTGGGCCGAAACGCTGAACGCACCGAACGCATCGCCAATGAACTCGGAGGCGACTGGGTACTGAGGGCTGACCTCGGCTCAGCACTCGCCAACACTGACGTGGTGATCTCGGCTACCGCAGCTAGCGAGGTCCTGATCACCGCAGACATGGTGAAAGAGGCCAGAGGTGACTCCACGGAGTCACTCGTCATGCTTGACCTCGCAATGCCCCGTGACATCGATGCTTCGGTAGGCGAAATTCCGGGCGTAACCCTGTACGGGTTACCTGACCTGCAGGCCATCGCAGACGAACACCGTGCGGAGCGCACGGACGCAGCCGCCGAAGCCGAAACGATCATCGACAACGATGTTCCCCGCTTCAACGAATCACTGACGGCACTCGCCACGGAACCGGTAATCAGGGCCCTGGGCGCCCATGCTGAAGAGATCCGGCTGCGCGAGCTGCAGAACGGACTACGCAGGCTTCAAGGTCTGACGGACGAGCAGCGGTCCATAATCGAATCACTGACAAAATCTGTCGTATCGAAGATCCTTGCGGACCCGATTACGTTCCTCCGTCACGGCGATGACGACGAAGCGGTAAACGCCGTTTCACGGTTATTTGGTCTGCCCAATCCAGATACGGAGTTAGATGCGGAACCGATAGAGCACGTAGACGACCGCTAGGTAGTCGCCTTAAAACCGCCTCTCGGGTAAGATTCTCGCCGCACCCAAACGCAAACCCACTAGCCTGACCGACAGGTGATCAAACTTGGATACCACTCGCTCGCAAGAGTTGTTCGACCGCGCTCGTGAACTGATTCCCGGGGGAGTAAACAGCCCGGCACGGGCCTGGACATCTGTCGGCGGCACACCGCTCTTCTTCAATCGGGCGAAGGGCTCGCACATCTGGGATGAAGACGGCAATGAGCTGATCGACTACGTGTCCTCATGGGGGCCGATGATCCTGGGGCACGCCCATCCGGCAGTGCTTTCCGCTGTGCAAGATGCGGCGGTCAAAGGCACCAGCTTCGGTGCGCCCACCGCACTGGAAGTCAAGATGGCGGAACTGGTCGTGAGTGCCGTGCCATCCATCGAGATGGTCCGATTCGTGTCGTCAGGTACCGAAGCCACGATGTCCGCACTCAGGCTGGCGCGGGCGTACACGGGCCGAAATAAGATCATGAAGTTTGACGGCGGCTACCACGGCCACGACGACGCGTTGCTGGTAGCGGCAGGCTCGGCCGCCGCTGGGCATGGAATTGCCGACAGCGCCGGAGTCCACCCGGACTACGCCAAAGACACACTGGTTGTGCCGTATAACGATCTCGGGGCGGTCGAAAAAGTATTCGCCGCCAACCCTGGCCAGATCGCCTGCATCATCATCGAACCGATCGCCGGAAATATGGGCGTCGTCCCACCGGGTGAAGGCTACCTTGAGGGACTCAGGGCAGTCACCGAAAAGGATGGCGCTCTACTCATATTCGACGAAGTCATCTCCGGCTTCCGGGCCTCTCTGGGCGGCGCACAATCACTGTTTGGTGTGTTGCCGGACATCACATGCCTGGGCAAGATCGTCGGCGGCGGGCTACCCGTCGGCGCGTACGGTGCCAGCGCCGAGATCATGAACACCGTTGCACCGCTTGGGCCGATGTACCAGGCGGGAACTCTCTCCGGGAATCCGGTAGCGATGGCGGCCGGTATTGCCATGCTGGAAGAGCTAGCAAAACCCGGTGTATACGAAGAACTGGACCGCAAGGGCGCGGCCCTGGCCAGTGGCTTCGCCAAGGCATTTGCAGAGGCAGAGGTCCCGGCGACGATCAACAGGGTCGGATCGTTGGTGACAGTCTTCTTCACCGGCTCGCCAGTGACGAACATGGAATCCGCTTCGGACACGGACCGCGACAGCTTCGGAAAATTCTTCCACGCCATTGTCGAAGAGGGCGTGTACCCGCCGCCGTCACAGTTCGAGGCATGGTTCGTTTCCCTGGCGCATTCGGACGAGGACATCGCCAACACGGTTGCCGCAGCAAAGCGGGCGCTGGCGAGGCTCTAACACCGGCATGGGTGCTCTTCGGATTCTCTCGCGCGGGGAGAAGGAGAAGCGATCAATCCGTTGCAATGATCGGATTTGGGTGTAGGGGCGGATTCGTATCCGCCCACGCAGTTGACGCGACTACGCTTGATCCGTGCTGCCCAGCTGACGGGTCATCCTGAATCAAGTTCAGGATGACAGCGATTTGCCAGGGATCGGTACGAGTCTAATTCCCCGCCACGACCGTTGATTCGGCCGTGGGCGAGGCATCCGTTGCCTCACCCGGGCGTCGGGACGCCAGTCCCATGACCGACACAAGTGCAATCCCGGATGCGACCAACACCATGATGAACACCCCGTCTATGCCCGATGCATCCGCACGGTCCGTACCTAT
>JABIGL010000032.1 GCA_018650185.1 Chloroflexota bacterium | reverse complement strand
CGCCCACGTCCGTGTGGGAACGCGCGCCAGTGACCTGGCAGTAATACAGACCGGCCTGGTCGTTTCGCTTCTCCGGAAGGCCCACCCTGACATCGAGTTTGAGCTGGTTCGTATCAGCACGGCGGGTGATCGCGACAAACGATCCGCTCTTGAGTCGGTCGGCGTTTCTATCTTCGTGAGAGAGCTGGAGGCAGCGTTAGAAGACGGTCGCGCAGATATCGCCATCCACAGCCTGAAAGACATGCCCTCTCAGTTGCCGGACGGATTCACACTGGCGGCGTTGCCGGAACGCGGCGATCCCAGGGATGTCCTGGTTAGTCGATTTACCGGCGGAGTATCTGACCTTCCCGCTGGTGCGCGCATCGGCACCAGTAGCCCGAGACGTGCAACCCAGTTGCGCGCCTCACGGAAAGACATAGAGATTCTTCCGATACGCGGCAACGTAGACACCCGCATGACCAAAGCGCTTGGTGGGGACGAGACCGGGTACGACGGCGCAATACTCGCGGCCGCGGGCCTGGACCGGATGGGACGCATGGGCGAGGTCGCTGAGTTGCTCAACCCTGAACAGTTCATCCCAGCATCCGGACAGGGTACGCTGGCGGTTGAGACGCTCTCATCCGCAACCGGACTCCGCGAACTTGTCGCGGCGGTTGATCACGCAGAAACTCGCGCCGCCTCAGACGCTGAACGAGGATTCCTCGCCCGTTTAGGTGCGGGGTGCGCAACGGCAGCGGCGGCATACGCCACACTGAACGGCGATGCGATGACCGTACGCGGATTTGCCGCAAACCCTGATGGCAGTAGCTCTCTCACACAGGCCATAACCGGTTCGGTCAGCGATGCCCGTGATCTCGGTAACGAGCTGGCCAATGACATGATCAAGCAAGGCGCGCTGGAGTTGATTCGTGGCTAAGAGTCGATCGAACGCAGGCCTTGTATCGCTTGTCGGCGCTGGCCCCGGCGACCCAGGACTCATTACCGTGAAAGCGATGGGACGACTTCAGGCGGCAGACGCTGTGGTTTACGACCGACTGTCAGATCCCGGTCTTCTTGCAGAAGCACGTCCGGACGCCGAGATGTACGACGCAGGCAAAGGTCCGGGCGATGTCCGGATGACACAGGATCAGATCAATGATCTGCTGGTCAAACTTTCATCGGAAGGCAAATCTGTTTGCCGACTCAAGGGCGGCGACCCCTTTGTTTTTGGTCGAGGCGGTGAAGAGGCGCTGGCACTGTCGAAGCTTGATCTCCCATTCGAGGTCGTCCCCGGTGTCACCTCTTCAATTGCAGCGGCCGCCTACGCCGGAATCCCTATCACGCACCGTGCAGTATCGACATCTTTCACCGTCGTTACCGGTAGCGAAGACCCGTCCAAGCCCGACTCACAGCTCAACTGGGACGCGCTCGCTGCACTGCCCGGAACGCTGGTTTTCCTCATGGGATGGCGCGCCCTCCCGGCGATCACGAAAGAGCTCATCTCACGTGGTGCATCCCCAGACCGCCCTGCTGCACTCATTCAATGGGGCACAACGCCCAGACAGCGTTCGGTAACAGGCACGCTTTCGACGATAGCCAAAGTCGGTAAAGATGCAGGGCTTGGTTCGCCGGTTGCCGTCGTTGTGGGCGACGTGGTCGGCCTGCGCCAAGGGATATCGTGGTTCGACAATCGGCCACTATTTGGCAAGCGCGTCCTGATAACCCGCACCCGTTCACAGGCATCCCGGCTCAGGACGGAATTGGAATCCGCCGGTGCCTGGTGTGTCGAATTTCCGGCCATCAACATCGTCCCGGTAGATGATCCGACTTCGTTGGACAACGCACTCAAACAGATCTCCTCTTATGACTGGATCACCATCTCAAGCAGCAACGGGGCTCGCGGGATGCGCGCCCGCATGGACGCGCTTGGATTCGACGGTCGCGCCTTCAACAACGTCAAGGTGGCGGCCGTTGGGCCTGCGACCGGTGTGACGGTTCGCGAAGAAATGGGCATCACGGCCGATCTCGTGCCGGACGAATACGTATCAGATGCCGTGCTAAGGGAAATGAAGTCTCTTGGTATGGACGGCAAGAAGGTGCTCGTCATCGGGTCCGACATCGGGCGTGACGTTCTTCCGGAGGGTCTCGAAGCACTCGGCGCCACCGTAGACCGCGTCGCCGGATACGAGACCAAGAAGCCCGAAAACTCCGGGGAACAGGTCGCAGCGGCATTTGCCGATCCCGGCATAGACATCACGACCTTCACCAGCTCCTCCGGGGTGGACAACCTTGTAGATCTTGCCGGTGGGCCGGACCTCATTAACAAGACCACCACCGCGGCGATGGGGCCGATAACCGCAGGGCGCGCTCGTGAACGAGGGCTTAGAGTGGACATCGTAGCCCCGGAGCGAACGATGAAATCACTGGCCGGGGCGATTGTTGAACACTTCTCAAACGGAGACTCAGATGCCCGATAACGGCATACCGCCCTTCGCCCGATACCGCAGACTCCGCTCAACGCCGAATCTCCGCCGACTGGTTGGCGAGACTCGGGTCAGCGTGGATGACTTCATCTACCCGCTCTTCATCACCGCCGGGACAAACATCAAGGAAGAAATTCCGCCGATGCCCGGGTGCTACCAGGTATCGGTAGATCGGCTCGGCGAAGAGCTGGACGAGATCGAAGCACTTGGAATTCCGGGCGTGCTTCTGTTCGGGCTTCCGGCCACCAAAGATCCGGTCGGCTCAGACGCCTATGCCGATAACGGCATCATTCAACAGGCGATTCGTGAGGCGAAGCGAGGCCATCCGGACCTCCTGGTGATCACTGACGTCTGCCTCTGTGAGTACACGGACCACGGCCATTGCGGGATAGTCCGGGAAGACGGCACGGTAGATAACGATGCCACGCTGGAGTTACTTGCAAAAGAGGCGGTCTCACATGTACGGGCCGGGGCTGACGTAGTCGCTCCGTCGTCCATGATGGACGGCCAGATCGCGGCACTGCGCCACGGGCTGGACAGCAACAACTTCCTCAACGTTCCGATCATGGCTTACGCCGCCAAGTATTCATCCGCACTGTTCGGTCCGTTCAGGGTCGCTGCGGACTCAGCGCCAGAGTTTGGTGACCGGCGCAGCTACCAGATGGACCCGGGTAATGGCCGCGAGGCCATGCTTGAGGTGCAGTCGGACATCGACCAGGGTGCCGACATCGTGATGGTGAAACCGGCGCTTGCTTACCTGGACGTTATCCGGGAAACGCGGCGTATCACTGACCTACCAGTCGCCGCGTACAACGTGAGCGGTGAGTACGCGATGGTGAAGGCGGCGGCGGGTAATGAGTGGATAGACGGCCAGCGCGTAGCGATGGAAATTCTTGGTTCCATCAAACGGGCAGGCGCAGACATCATCATCACCTATCACGCCAAAGAGGCGGCTCGCTGGCTTAGTTAACCGGTAACGACTGAGACAAACCCGGCCCACTGAATCTTGGATGCTCCACATCCCGGAGCACCGAGATAACGCCTACACATCAAGGGCGATTCTCGCCAACTTTTCTCCGCTAACCCAGACTTCTCCGAAGCGTTTGTCATTACAATAAAACGCTTATTCACTTCTTTTTCGTTTTTATTACTCTCATCTCGCGCGAGCACCTTAGAGACGCTTGGGACTTCCATTTGTTGGAAGCTAAAAGGGGCCCTTGTTGAACCGGTTCTCACTCACCATCCAGTGGCGCAGCATCGCCGCAGAGGCGATCGCGACATTCCTGTTCGTGTTTATAGGGTTGGGCGCAATAGGTGCGCTGAGAGTCGCCGGTTCGGGCGAAGTCGACGGTGATTTCATACTGATCGTCGGGTTGGCGCACGGACTAGGAATTATGTTGGGTGTAGCAACGGTCGCTCACATCTCCGGTGCCCATCTCAACCCGGCGGTCACCGTTGCGATGTGGATCACAGGCAAGATCGGCGTGGTGCAAGGGGCGGCGTACGTCGTGGCCCAGGTCGTCGGTGCAGCAGCCGCAGCAGCGTTAATACTGGGGATCCTTGGGATCGACGATATTGGCGTGCATGCCGTTAACACCACAGCCCTGGAATCCAACTTCGAAGCGCTTCTCCTTGAAGGAGTGCTTTCGTTCATCCTCGTGTTCACGATTTTCGCCGTGGCGACCGACAAACGAGGTCCTGCGACGATTGCCCCGCTCGCCATCGGACTGGTCGTCGCTGCAGATCACTTCGTTGCAATCCCGCTGACAGGAGCCTCCATGAACCCGGCTCGGAGCTTCGGGCCAGCGCTGATTGGTGGTGAATGGGCGGACCATTGGATCTACTGGATCGGTCCGATAGTCGGCGGCGGACTCGGAGCGGCTACGTATCACTCGGTGATCAGGCCCGGAGGCGAGTAGGCGGACCGAGGCCGGATGGTTGTCCAACAAATCCGGCTAAACGGAAACCCATCCTGAGGCTCTCGAAGGGTCCGTCTTACGGCAACATTCGTTACTGATCCCCAGCGCATACGCCCACTGTTCGACCAATCAACCTCCAACACCGGATTCAAACACTCTTCGAGGTAAGCCGGACCAACCGCATCAAGTAGGCCATTGCCACCATCGGCGGGACGGCGCACCACATGTCTCGCGAGGCACCCTCGCCAGCCTCTTCAAGTACCGGTGCTATGTACCGCATCGTTGGCCACATCGGTCGAAATATTCCGCGGCTCTTGGTGTGTTTGATCGGGTGTCCCGCAACTACGGCTTCGAGCGCTCGTCCAATTGCCTTGGTGTCGTTCGCCCAGTGCGTCCGAAACTGGAACCAGAGATCCCGGATGCGCCTCACGGACATTCACCATGACGAACCGAACGACCTGGCCGAAAAGAGCGTGCAAGTCGTTCAGACCGGGAATAGCGCTGGCAGTCACGGGGCAGGTGTACGAACCGAATATGACCAGAGCCGACCTGTTTTCCGAAAGATCAGCGCTCCGAAACTGGTCGCCGCCCGCTACGGGCAGATCAAACTCCACGATGTCGCCGGGTCCGAGATCGTTCTTCGTGAACAACATGTCACGCGCAATGTGGCCAAGCTTCAAACGTTCAAATCGGTACGAAAACGGATCCGTCATCAAAAGTACATCCGGATCGAAGACGAAAGACCCGGTTGGCCCAATTTTTACGATTACGAACTCCGCCCATAGATTCAGTGACCAATCCAGGCTAGTCGTCAGCCGGTTGCGCCTCTACCTCCACGCTTGAACCGATCGCAGCGTCATAACGTTCAGCCGCGTTCTCGACCATCAAGTCGACATCCTGCTCCAGCGCATATCGGTCCCCCGCCAGTTGTTCGGCCACGACTCGGACTCGGTTCAGATAATCGTCTCGACCCTTATATCGCTCTTCTATAGCCGGCCGTGGGTCGCCGGTCCTCTCTCGTTCAGATCGGGTCGCTGCGAAGAACGCCGTCGTGCCGGTCATGGGCACCATCTGTTCCGGTGATCCCGTCTCGGGTGCCCTCGGGTTCCAGCCCGTGTGTGTTCCGACCGGGACCTCGATGTCCGGCAGCCGAATTCCGGCTGTCTCGTTCCCATCCACATCTACAGCCGACACGTGCGATGGATAGTAGTCACCTTCTTTGGCCGGATACTCGCCGATGCCTTCAGCGCTCCGTGCCCCCAGGTCCACCGTCCGCAGATAAAACAGCCTGTCCACGTCCGGCACAAGCACATCCGGAATACCGCTGTAGGTTTCGAGCACGTGTGACTTCTCGTCTGCGCTGCCATCACTCAAGCGCGGGTGCATGCTCGGCGGAGGTTCGATTCCCTCCATAACCCAGCGGTCCAGGTTCACAAGCGCAGCCCGAAGCAGCGGCGAGTAGTCAGTCACGTTGAGCTCGTGGCGAACGCCTGATCCATCGTTGGCGTTGATCCGCGACTGGCCGAGGTATCCGGGGCCATGTTGCGTGCTGGCGAACAGGTAACTACGGCTTTCCGGAGCTTCCTTTATGTCCTGAGTAGCAGCGGTATCGATATGCGCCAGGACGCCGTCGCCGCGCCAGTATTCCGCCGAGCTGTTGGTGTAAATCGTCTTCGGCACAGCATTCGCCGCACGAAGCGCGTCAAGCAACCCGCCTGACTCCTCAGTCAGCGTGTCGCTGGTCGGCTCATCCGTAAATGGGAAGACGTGCCCCCAGATTGGCGTCGACTGATTAGACGGCTGGGCGAATCGATGGTTAAAGGCTCCACGTCGCGCGCCCGCCACATGCGGAAGGATGCCTTCATAAGCCAGTTCACCGTCTTCCGTTGCGTTCAGCCCCAGATGCATGAAGTGGCGGAGGAACCGCCCTGTCTGGGACACCCCCCATGCGTATATGGCCATGAAGTCGCCTGAAGTGGGATTGATGTCCGAAACGGCTCGCAAATAAGGTGCCACATCTCGTAGCGCCAGCAGCCCGGTCCCGGCGATCGGCGCGCTGTCGGTCTGGTACACGACGTAGTAGATCTTCCCAGGTTCGAAGCCACCCTCCATGTAGACGTGCGTCGTGCTCGGCTCCACACCGGAATCCGTCTCCCGGGCGAAGCTCCAGCGATCACGTGGAACAACGCTGTCTTCGTCGTCCTCGAAGTCCCGAACGAGCAGCTTTGCGGTGGAATCATCCACGTCCACTACCGGGAGCGGCTCATGAATACCGCGGTCCGAAAGCTGATACGTAGTGCGCCTATCGTTGATCCGGATTTCTACGATCGTCTGTCCGGTAACTCCCTCCGCGTAAGGCGGTTCGAGTCCCATCATCGACTCGGTCCGCATCACGTCCCACTGCCAGCCGATGGACGCCACGGTGTACCCATGATTGAACAGAAACCCATCGCCCGGGTGAGCGACGCGTGCCACCGGTGCGGAGGCCGGGGCTCGGTTGAAGACCGGGACCATACGTCGACGTCCCCGGTTCGGCAGTTCGACCAGTGCCCTTCCGTTGCCACGTGATCCATCACATGGCATCACCACGGAAAAATCTGCCTTGAATTGGACACGCCCCTCAGAATCACAAGACGCTTTATCCAGGTCGATGATGCCTCGGTTTGCGGCGTGCGCAGGGTCGACCGCAAAGGTCAGCACACCGTCAACCTGCTCATATGTGCCGGTATCACCAAACGACACGCCATCCGCATACGGTTCCCGACCGGAAACAGTGAAATCAACAACAGCCATCGCTGCACCTCGCTAGGCCCGAAAACGGGCGGGAAGAAGAATCAGAATCGAAGGCAATATACGTCAGGGTGACGTTCAGTGCGCCACGGGGCCGATGAGGCGGAACAACGTAGGGGCGGTGCTTGCCCCGCCCATCTATCAAAAGTAAGGATGCTCAAGTGGTCATCCCGAGCGAAGTCGAGGGACCTTCACCAACAACACAACTCGGGAACCCGACACCGATAGCGCTCAGGCCTAACTTCCTCCAACCCTTAGAACGATCTAAAGTCACCGACCAAAAGGGGGCGCACGACGTCCAGCAGCAAACCCGGGTCGATTCACCGAACCAAACCCACCCTGAGGCTCTCGAAGGGCGGGCAGTCTCTCCACAACGCCCTACTCGCCGGGATCCTGTGCCTTCAGCACTGCATAGATGAAATCGCAGGCCGGAGTCTCAATGCCTAGCTCACGGCCAATCCGCCCGACGGTTCCGTGGAGTGAGTCCACTTCCAGCCGGTTTCCTGCCAGCGTGTCGACCGCCATAGATGAGCGTGTGTCAGGTCCAAGTCGATCCAGGTAGGCCATCACGTCCTCGCGCTCCCCGTCCAGATCGATTCCGCTCGCACGGCCAATCGCCTCCACTTCATCGATCACCCTGTTCAGCATGGCCCATGCTTCTGGGGTTGACTTCAGAGCGCTCAGCGTCCGATGCGTTACGGCCGTCATCCCGGCGAGGCCGTTAATGAACATGAACTTGTTCCACAGGTTGCGGTGAACGTAGTCCGAGAACACCGAATCTATGCCCTCGACATCCAGCGCTCCGTGCACCTTCTGCCCCCGCTCACTCAGACCGCCAGCGTGTTCCCCGAACACGATCCGTCGTGGACCATCCTTTTGGTTGACTGCGCCCGGTCCCTCCATATGCGACACGATGTAGGTCAGTCCCCACAGGACGTTGTCTCGGTTCTCCGTCGGCACCAGGTCCTGCAATCGCTCGGCAGCGTCGACTCCGTTCTGGACGTTCAGTATCAGGGTGTCCGGGCCGATCATCGGCGTCATGTCTTTTACGGCCTGCTCGGTCGCATATCGCTTAACGCAGAACAGGATCAGGTCGCACACGCCGACTTCGGATGCCGATCCCGCATTCACCTGCACCGTCCGTTCTCCGGATCCGACGCTGGTGATCTTGAGGCCATTGCTCTTGAGCGCCTCAAGGTTGGGACCGCGCGCCACGAGCCATACGTCGCGCCCGGCTTCTGCGAGCACCCCGCCGTAGTAAGCGCCGACGCCACCCGCAGCCATGATTCCGATTTTCAAGAGTTGGTCCTTGCCTTCGATATTACGTTTAACTGTCATCCTGAGTCCGCTGACGAAGGATCTCCCGGCTTTCCGGGGACGAGATTCTTCATCGCAAACTCCTCAGAATTAGGAATGAGTTGCGGCATCCCCTCGGTGCACCGCCTTATCCGTGAGCACCAAGCTTTCGGCCTACTGCCTCTTCCGCAACCGGACTGATGATCTGCTCAATATTCACGTTCAGCAGCGCCGGCTTGTCCTGTGCGAACGCCCGTGTCATCGCTCCATCCAGGTCGGCTGCGTGCTCCACGTTCTCTCCGTAAGCACCCAGACCTTTGGCAACCGTGTCCCAGCGAGTCGGCAGCAGGTCCGTCCAGACCGGTCGACCATATAGCCCCTTCTGGATCTGCCAGTCGATGCCCCAGATGCTGTTGTTACCGAGGATCGTCACAACCGGGAGGTTGTGACGGACCATCGTGTCCAGCTCCAGTCCGTGGAACCCGAAAGACCCGTCACCGGTCACGCAGACCACACGATGGTTTGGTAGTGCAACCTGCAACCCGAGGGCGTATGGCATGTTGATGCCGATCATCCCGAAGCTGCTGACGTACAGCCATCGCTGCGACTCGTGCACAGGCACTGACGCCCGGAAGAAATGTGCGTAGTCACCGCCGTCGAACACCATCGGCGTCTCAGGCGTGATGTGCCGTTGGAGCGTCTCGGACACAAACATCGGGTGCGGAGGGTCAGCCTCGACCGCCAACTCAGACAACTCAGCCTGGTGCTTCTCACGTTCTGCTTGAAGTGAGCTATTCCATGAACTGAACGAAGGCCATGTCTCTTTCGATGCAGCGTCAGCCATCTGAGTAACGACCGGACCGACATCACCGAGGATGCCGACATCCACGCTTCGTGAAGTACCCATGTGGTGCGGTGAAGGGTCAACCATGATCCGCTTCACACCTTCGGCAAATGGCGGCGATCCACCGAGGCCCCATGTGTAATCGATCTGCTGGCCGAGGAACATCACGGCGTCGGCTTCACCAATACGCGCAACGGCCTTGTTCAGCGGCAAATATCCAAATCCGATCGACAGATCATGGTCGTCCGAGATCAGACCCCGGGCACTATCGGTGGTGGTGATCGGGATGCCCATCGTCTCGACCAGCCGTTGTAGTTCCTCCGGAAGAGCCGTCGCCCCGGCCCCGGTTCCGGCGATGATCAGTGGCCGTTCCGAGCGCTTGAGTATCTCAATTGCGGCGGCGATCTGCCCCGGGTCACCGGAAACGGTCAACGGCATGCTGTCCTCGCCGATTCCGTAGCGATCCAGGATCGACTCATCGACCATGGCTTCCTGCAGGTCCTGTGGGATAGTCAGGTGGACGGGGCCGCGCTTTCCGGTCATGGCGGTGCGAACGGCCAGGTTTATGAATTCAGGAATACGGTCCGCACTGGGGATCTGCCAGGCACCCTTGGTGACGGGAGCAGCCACTCCGACCTGGTCGAACTCCTGCATCGCTCCACGACCCAGGTTGCGGGAGTCGGATGACCCGGCGATGTTGATGATGGGTGCCTGGGAGTGCATAGCGTTGGCGAGACCCGGAATTGCATTTGCGTGGCCAGGAGTGGTGGACATCACGACGCCGGGTCGATTGAGCGTGCGGGCGTAGGCGTCGGCAGCATGAGAGGCGGCGCCTTCGTGCCGGGTGTCGATCATCCGGAAAGGCTCGTCCACCAACACGTCCAGCAGGTGGAGAAAGTGGTCTCCGGCGATGCCGAACAGTGTGTCGATGCCGTGCGCCTGGAGTGATTTCGCTACCAGTTGACTACCGGAGACTTTGGCCATTTATGGCTCCTGTTGGATAGGTGGTTCGGAATGATTTATGTGTAGGGAAGAGTGCCGCTTTCAGGCGACCGTGAGAATAGCACAGCCAGCTTTGAATTCTGGGTATCAGCGACACAAGCAGAGGTCAATGATCACAAGCCACGGTAGCAGCCCAACGCTGTCATCCCCAGTCCTCTTATCAAATAAGCGAACCGCCCCTGGCCTGAGATTCTGCAAGCTTCCGGGTGCTGTGACATCCGGTTCTTCCGAGCGAAGTTGGACGCACCTAGACTTCCGATCACCTGAAACGGCACTCAACAGTTGATCGCGGTGCGGGGCACGCGGAGGACAAGCGGCGATGACGACCACTCAGACGAAACCAGCGCTTCCCATCGCAACAGGACCTGTCACATCTCCCTTGATTCGTGACTTCCCGATAAACGAACGACCCCGTGAACGGCTACGTCATCACGGCGCAGGTTCGCTGAGTAATGCTGAACTACTCGCCATCCTGTTTCGGACGGGGATGCAGGGTGAGAACGTCCTGGCGATGTCCTCACGGATCCTTGCTCGATTCGAAGGGTTGGCCACGCTATCCCGGGTCACCTTCGATGAATTGTGTGCAGAGAAGGGCCTATCTGAGGCCAAGGCGTGTCAGGTTTTGGCTGCGTTGGAGCTTGGCAAACGTGCTTCGTCGCTTGCACCGGAAGACCGGGTCGCCATTTCCTCGCCAAAAGACATCGCCAACCTGTTCATGGCCGAGATGTCGTTGCTTGAACGCGAAGAGTTACGCGTGCTCCTCCTGAACACCAAAAACCAGGTACTGGGAGTCGAACGCCTCTATCAGGGGAGCGTCAACTCGGCGCTGGTAAGACCGGCCGAAGTGTTTACTGCCGCGGTGAAGCGCACCTGCCCGGCAATCGTTATCGTGCACAACCATCCGTCCGGCGACCCTACGCCCAGCCCTGAAGACATATCCATGACTTCACGCTTGATCGAGGCAGGAGAGATCCTGGACATAGAGGTACTCGACCACGTTGTGATTGGTGCCCAGCGATACGTCAGCCTGAAAGAGCGAAGGCTGGGATTCGAATAGGCGGTCTACAAACTTCATACGGCGCCCAAACGCCGTTCGTCGCTCCGCTAGACCTATGCTAGGGTGCCCCGCAGACAATCTCAGCAACCTGGCTCGGAGCTCACATGGCGACCGTCATCGATTTCAACTGCGACCTTGGCGAGTCGTTCGGGTCCTGGATACTTGGCCTGGATGAAGAGGTGGTAAAGCACGTCACCTCGGTAAACGTCGCCACCGGTTTCCATGCCGGTGATCCCGACGTGATGGCGTCCACGGTCAAGATATCGGAGGAGCTAGGTGTCGGCATCGGAGCGCAACCCGGCTACCCGGATCTCGTTGGATTTGGCCGACGGGACATCGACATGACGCCGGACGAAGTCGCAAACGCCGTGACCTACCAGATGGGCGCCCTCGCAGCGTTCACCAGCGACAAGAAACTCCAGCACCTGAAGCCGCATGGCGCTATGTACAACAAGGCCGTACGTGATCCGGCACAAGCGGCGGCAATAGTCCGTGCGGGGCTTGAGTTCGATCCATCCATGATCCAGTTACTGCTGGCGGGATCGCAGTGGGAGAAGGTAGCGCGGGACGCAGGTGCCCGCGTGGCCCGTGAGTGTTTTGCCGACAGAGCCGTCACCCCGGACGGCGCGCTTGCACCTCGTTCGCAGCCCAACTCCGTTTTGCACGACACCAACGAAGTGATCGAACGGTCGTTACGGCTCGCAACAGAGGGCCGCGTGACGGCCGTCGATGGCACCGATATCGACTTCGTAGCCGACTCGATATGTCTCCACGGCGACAACCCGGGAGCGGTGGAGCTAGCGGCAGCACTTAGACAGGCGTTCGAGAAGGAAGGCCTCCAGATTCGCCCGATGCGCGAGTTCATCCCCTGAGCCGCGTCGTGACCTCCAACTCACAACCTGACCCTCGAATCCTGGTCAGCGGTGAAGACGCGCTCGTCGTGGAGTTTGGCGATGTAATCGACCCCACCATCAACGACCACGTTTACGCGCTGGCGAACGCCATTGATGCGGCTAATAACGGATTCGTTGTGGAGCTAGTTCCAACTTACCGGTCGCTGCTGGTCCAGTACGACACAGAGTTAACGTCGCTCGGCGAAATGACCGAATTTCTGAATGGGCTTGTCGCCGAATCTGATGATTCTGACCACGGCGAGAACAATACGACCCGTCGTATCTATGAGCTTCCTGTCGCGTACGGAGGCGAGTACGGTGAGGACCTCGACGATGTCGCGGAACATGCCCGGATGTCGACCGATGGCGTGATCGCCATACACTCAGGGACCGACTACCGGGTCTACATGCTGGGATTCGCACCCGGATTCCCGTATCTCGGCGGCATGGACGAGCGCATCGCCACTCCGCGGCTGACGACGCCGCGTATCCGCGTGCCCGCAGGGTCTGTTGGAATCGCCGAATCCCAGACCGGCGTGTACCCGCAGGCATCCCCCGGCGGATGGAGACTGATCGGCAACACACCGGTCGCCTTGTTCGACCAGAGTGCCGATCCTCCAGTCCCGTTCCTACCGGGAAGCTTCATCCGGTTCGTTCCCGTAACGTCAGAACAGGCCGAGGACGTGGCGCAGCAGGTCGCTAACGGCACATACATCGTCCGTATGACGGAGCAGCGGACATGACCGGCAACATTCTCAAGGTCATCTCCCCGGGCCCTATTTCCACAATCCAGGACCTCGGTCGCAGCGGATATCAACGTTTCGGCGTTTCCGTATCCGGCGCGGCCGACCGTTACGCCCTCCGGCTCGGCAACCTGCTTGTCGGTAACGACCAGCGGGGGGCCGCTATCGAGGTCACGTTGGGCGGGGCGGAGTTTGAGTTCAGCACGCGCACGACGTTCGCCATCACAGGGGCCGACCTGAGCCCGTCGCTCAACGGCGCGCCAATACCGATGTGGCAAACGGTAGAGGCGGATACAGGCGACCGGCTATCCCTCAGCGCACCAGCGAGCGCCGATGCCGGACTTCGCACCTACGTCAACGTATCCGGCAGCATCGACACTCCATCAGTGCTTGGCTCCCGCTCCACCCACATAGGTGCACGGCTCGGGGGAATAGATGGCGGCGCGCTCAAAGTTGACGATGAGATACCTCTTGGTCCGGTCACTAACCCCGTGCAGGCAGGCAGGCGTGTCCCCGGCCATCTGCTACCCCATTACAGCGGTGAGATAACGGCCCGTGTCGTGCCGGGGCCGCAGGATGACTATTTCGACGCCAATGCAATCGAAACGTTCTACACATCCAGTTACACCGTCACCGAGAAGAGCGACCGAATGGGATGTCGTCTCGATGGACCGGAAGTACGGGCCGTTGATGACGCACACGACATAATCTCGGACGGCGTTGTTACCGGAGCCATCCAAATACCGGGAGACGCAAAACCGATCGTCCTCCTCGCTGACCGTCAGACCACCGGTGGCTACGCAAAAATTGGCGTGATCGCCAGCGTGGACCTCGCTTTAGTGGCCCAGGCCGCTCCCGGGGCCAGAATCCATTTCGAAAGCATCACGGCTGACGAAGCGGCACATCTCGCAAGGCAGCGAATGGCATCGCTGCGAGACATGACTTTTGAAGAAGCACCGCCTGTAATCGAAAACCAATATCTTTACGAAGTACGGATCGACGGATACGACTACCAGGTGGACCTCACTTCCGGTGCGCGTCAGGGTCAATCAACAGCCGTCGTTAACGGTATCGAGTACGCCATCGAAGTAGATCCCGGGGAATAAGTTCTCTCCACCCGATTGCGATGAGAAAAGATCGCTGTCCTGATAAGATTCATTCCCGTTCCGGGGATGGATTCGGTGATATTCACAGAGCTGTCATCCGGACGCTTACGCATCAGAAAATCCCGGACATCAATCACCAGGGAGTCGGGCCACGTCCAACTCTGAACTTTTCGAAGACGGACTGCTTGTAACTGGCATCGGAATGGGTGTCACGGTAGGCGTTCTCGTACTGCTTATGTTCACGATCCAGGGACTGGGTCTTTTCGACCGGATTGTGAAGCGACGTCAGGCCGCAGCCGCCGTCTTGGACGCGCCGACACAAGCCGCAGTCACGCCGGTTTCTCCTGTAACAACAGAACAAACACCGACCGGTGAGATCGTTGCGGCGATCGCTGCAGCGCTGGCGCTGGCCGAGGACGAATCGCAAGTACGACAGGTCCTGAACAACCCACCATCCGGAACCTCGGCTGATGCCTGGGCACAGGCGGGGCGTCGACATCTCATGAACCAGCGCGGGAGGCCGTCACGATGAGCCCACGTCGCTACAAGATCACGGTAGACGGCACCAGTCATGACGTAGAGGTCGGTGACGTCGCATCTTCCCCGGTTCGGGTCAACGTGGACGGCGTCGAGTACGACGTCGAGGTGCCGGGCAAGCCCGCACGCGGACAATCCACAAACCCAGCTCCTTCCGCGCCACCTCCGGCCGCTAGACCGGCAGCCGCTGCACCAACGCCAACGCCATCCGCACCTTCGCCAGGCGCATCAGCGAACGCCATGACCGCTGTCATGCCGGGCAGGGTACTGACGGTGGCCGTGTCCGTCGGCGACTCGGTGAGTCGAGGCGATCTCGTCTGCGTCATAGAGGCCATGAAGATGGAACAACAGATCGGTTCGACCCGAGACGGCACGATCTCCGCCGTTCATGTCTCAGACGGTGACACCGTCGCCCACGGCCAGATGCTGGTCGAGTTCGAGTAGCCGCAAAACATGGAATTTGAATCCCTCTGGGCAGGCTTTACAGAGATAGGCGACGATCCCCGCATGGTCATCATGTGGGCCATCGCCGGATTTCTCTTTTACTGGGGCATAGCCCAGAAGAAGGAACCTCTTCTTCTACTTCCCATAGCGGCCGGCATCCTTTTTGCCAACATGCCGCTGGAAGCGCTCACCCGAGAAGCCGGACCTGATGGCGACGAAGGACTGTTTCGGTTCTTCCAGGAGAACGCCCTCAACAATGACCTGATGCCGCTCCTGATATTTATGGGTCTCGGTGCTGCGACCGACTTCGAGCCGGTGCTCTCCAGTCCACGTTCGCTTCTACTTGGAGCGGGCGCACAGTTCGGCGTATTCGTGGCGCTTCTTGGTGCCTTACTTCTATCCTTCACAGGCGTGTTCGACTTCGGACTGTTGGAAGCTGCGTCAATCGGGATCATCGGCGGGGCCGACGGACCGACCACGATCTTCATCTCCAACAAGATGCATGAGTACGGTGTGAACAACGGCATAGAGGTATCCAACATCGT
>JABIGL010000092.1 GCA_018650185.1 Chloroflexota bacterium | reverse complement strand
TCCGATGCCATCTACCCGTACGCGCGAGACCACCTGCACTTCCCGGAGCAACTGGAAGACGGGCTGGAGCCACACAAGGTCCGTCGCCTACTGTTCTGGGGCGCGGACAACCCGGACGTCGTAGTCCAGGTATCAAGCGAAAACGTTGAGACGCAGATCGAGGCGCTTGCGAAGCATGCATCGCAGGTGATGGGACTGGCTAACGAGAGATCGGCTGATGATCCCGGGAAGCAGGGACGATTTGGTGAGCGGTTACGTGATAGATCACGACGAGCCGGTGATGCGAACGACTTCGATCATGGCGAGACGTTCCGACAGCTAATAGCACGAGCGTAATCGACCGATCCACTACCAATTCAGCACGTTGATGTTGTTGACCGGAATTCGTCCGCGATCCAAAATCCGCGCAATTGAAGCGACCGTTGAGTCAGTGTCGGCGGCGAGGTCTTATAGAACGGAGCGCTCATTGGGCTGGGTTGATATCCATACCCATCTGTTGCCGGGGATCGATGATGGTCCACGTGAGATGGCGGCATCGCTGGATATAGCGCGACGTGCGGCTGTAGACGGCACCGAGATCATGGTGGCGACGCCACACCAGCGTGACGTGATGCTGGGTTCTTCCGTGCAGCACGTGCGAAATCTGGTCAGCGAGCTGAACGGGCGATTACGGGCAGAAGAAGAGCCGCATCGGTCGGTGGTTCGCATCGTCATCGGCATGGAGAATCACATCGAGCCGGGACTGCCAGACTGGGTTGAGGACGGACGGGCGTTACCAATTTCGGACACTCGTTTTATTCTTTCGGAGCCGCCATTCTCTTCCTATCCGGACTACGTCGATGACGTGTTGACCCGACTACAGGATCTGAGACTTGTGCCGGTAATCGCACACCCTGAGCGTAACGCTGTGCTTCAGCGTGACGCGAAGAAGGTCCGTCGAATGGTGGAAGACGGGATGCTTGTACAACTGACTGCAGGTAGCCTCCTGGGCGATTTTGGCCGGGCGGCGGAGCGAGCAGCGGAGCAGTTTGTTCGAGACGGGACGGCGCATTTCATTGCATCCGATACACACCGACCGGTTGACGCGCGGACGCCCGAGTTGTCCGACGCCTATCAGCGTGTCGTGGAGTTAACGGACGAGCAGAGAGCGTTCGAGCTTTTTGATGAGAACCCGCGAATGTTGCTGGCTGGACGGGAGCCTAACCACGACCTGGGTCGTGCGTTTGAGCGCGGTGCGTTCGATTCGGAACGCAAGTGGTGGAAAGTTTGGGCACGCGGAGCATAGGGCAGCCCCTCTAATCCACCGTCAGCATTGATGTGATTCCGGGGTGTCCCCCGGCGTCGGGAGCAGGGTTACGCTCATCCATCGTCCCGAGCGTAACCGAGGGTTCTTCACCGGCGAGTTGTTACGGCACAGTCGTCGTGTAGCCGGAAAGACGTTCTCCCTCACCCCAACCCTCTCCCGCTGGGAGAGGGGGCCATTCGGTACGCGGGCAAGGGTGGTGTATTGCAAAACACCCCACCCGGTAACCTACCCACCGCTCGGAGTGACCTCTTCGAGCCAGTGCATGTACTTCGGGTTGTTTCCAGCCACGATGTCGAAGTACATCCCCTGAAGCTTCTCCGCCACTGGACCCATCTCGCCGGTACCAATTTTCCGGTTGTCCAACTCTCCGACGGCGGTCAAATGCGCTGCCGTGCCGGTCAGGAAAACCTCGTCCGCAAGGTACAACTCGCTGCGGTGCATGCGCCTCTCAACCACTTCCATCCCGAACTCTTCTCTTGCGAGATGAATAACGCAGTCCCGGGTGATACCCAGAAGGCAGTTGTCGGTTTCGCTGGGAGTGTGTAGGACGCCGTCACGCACAAGGAACAGGTTCTCACCCGTGCCTTCCGAGACGGTCCCGTCGTGGTTCATCACGATCGCCTCGTCGAAACCGGCCATAACGGCCTCGGTCTTGGCGAGGATTCCTGTCGTGTACAACCCGGACAACTTGACGCCGGTCGGCATCATCGTGTCCTCCGGCCTTCGCCATGAGGAGGTCTGGCACCGGATGGCGCCATCGTTCTCGATGTACGCGCCAAATGGCTGAACCATCAGCGTGAAGTCGGACTCCACCTCGTGCAATTTGAGGTTTGCCACGAGTTGCGCGCTCTTGAATGCGAGCGGACGGATGTAGACGTCTTCTCGGTAACCGTTGCGTTCCACGAGTGCCCTCGTGATGTCGATAAGATCATCGACGCTGTACGGCAATTCGATCTTGAGGATGCTTGATCCTCGAAGCAGTCGCTCGTAGTGCTCACGCAGGCGGAACACGTACATCTTGCCGTGCTCTTCATTCCAGTTACCCCGAACGCCCTCGAACACCGCAGTGCCGTAGTGCAGGGCGTGGGTCATGACACCTACCTTCGCCTCGGCCAGTGGGACCTGTTTCCCGCCGAGGAATGCGTAAGGTTCGGGCGACATGAAGTATGGGCTCCTTCTGGAATGTTGGGTCGATTACCCGGTCGGATTAGAGATTGCGTTCTCTCGTCCCTGATGGCCGGAGGCTACCGGGGACAGCGGCCATTATATGAAGGGGCCCATCGCGCAGCAATTTATAGGAGTAATCAAAGTGACGGAGTTTCAATCTGCCGTCGCCATCCGACGCCTATAACGCCCTGGTTTGGGGCATTAAGATTCACGCGCTCGCCGCACCTCTGCTAACCTCGCCGCCGCCGGACAAACTGTCCGGGGTGAGGTATCGACACCGAAGGTGCTGCGCTTTCGGACGACTGTGGAAGAAGTGAGTGCAAAACGAGGAAGCGGATGAACGGGCGGAGACAGACCAGCCCGAGGTGCGAGTTACAAGCGGCCGCTGGACCAGGTGGTTGCCGACGGCGTTGCTTGGTCTTGCCGTCCTTACAGCGGCTACTGGAACGGCGTTCTGGTTGGCTGAACGCCCGTCTTCCAACACGGTTGAGATATTTTTAGCTACCCCGACCGAGGTCCCTCTTCCCGTCGTGCATGTCACCGGTGCCGTGGTGTCGCCCGGGGTGTATGAGGTGCCTGCGAACGCCCGTGTTGGCGACGCGATTGTCGCAGCAGGCGGTGGCCTGCCCGGTGCGGACATCGAGGTTCTGAATCTGGCGGCAACTGTCGTGGACGGTCAGCGGATCGAAGTCGAAATGTTGTCGGTATTGAGCGCATCGAATCCCGTCATCGGCGATACCGGCGGAGTAGTTATCGCAGCGTCCCCGGTAAGCAGTCTGATCGATCTCAACAGCGCGGACCAGTCAGCGTTAGAAACACTGCCAAATATCGGAGAGTCACGTGCGCTGGCGATCATCGACTGGCGGCAGAGCAATGGGCCGTTTGAGAGTCTTGATTCGCTGCGTGACGTGCCCGGGATAGGACCGGAGACCGTGTCAGGCCTGCGCGGGCTGGTCATCCCGGAATGACGTTGCTCTGGCTATCGGGTGCGTTCGTGGTAGGAGTCTGGTTAGGTGTTCAGCCGGGCGGAGGCTGGGACCCTCCAGGGTTCGTCCTGCACTTCTGGGCGATAGCGATTTTGCTGGTCGTCGGGCACCAACGGATAACGAAACGACCGGCTTTTCTGGCGGTTGTAGTTTTGTTCCTTGTGCTCGGTCTGGTAAGGACAGGCACCCCGGGTACAAACGACGATCAGGGCGAATTGCCGGTCAGCCTGTTGGCCGAGCGTGTCGAGTTCGAGGGAGTGCTAAAAACTGAACCGCGTTCGTATGGCGGCGTGACACGACTGCCACTGAGGGCGAATCGCGTCGTTGATTCCGATGGCGAACACATATCGCTCTCAGACCCCATCAAGATCGATGTACTTGCGGATCAACTTTTTGGCGCAGTCGAGCCACTGCGAGGGTTCCGGTATGGCGACACATACAGGGTGTCGGGCCGATTTCAATCACGATCGGATGCAGCTGAGTTCCCGCCCGGAATCACTCCGGATGCCGCCGGGGTCGTCACATCGAGCTCGGTGCGGCTCCTTGATTCTTCTGCCGGGAGTGATTTGCGGCGCGAGATCGCTGATCTCAGGGGAGGTGTATCGGCGTCCATCTCTAAGACCATTCCAGGTGACGCGTCGGGGCTAGCCACCGCGGTCACAACAGGAGATAGAACGGGGCTATCGCCAAGCCTCCGTGATGATTTTCAGGAAGCCGGGCTGAGCCATCTCCTGGCGATCTCCGGTCTCCACGTGGCCATCGTTGCTGGGCTCGTGCTGGCGGTAGCGGCGCGCCTGTTTGGTCGGCAACGACAGCTCTATCTGTTGATGCCTTTCTTGGCCGTAGTTGTCTACGCGTTGATGGCCGGTCTATCGCCGTCCGTCACGCGGGCTGCACTCATGGCATCCGTGTACTTACTGGCAATCGCGTTGGGGCGGCAGCGCAGCGTTGTCCCCGCGATCGCTCTCGCCGGGGCGGCAATGGCGCTGATACAGCCGGAGTCGGTCGGCACGCTATCGTTCCAACTCTCGTTCGCCGCCGTGCTGGGTATCGCCACACTCGAGCCACGGATGCGCGGGGGTATGGAGGTTGTGGTAGGACGGATGGCGCCAGAGGGGCACATTGCACACGGGCCGCTGGTCGCGATCACCAGAGGACTCGGGTACTCGCTGGCCGCGACAGTGGCGACGCTGCCGCTGGTAGGCTCAACCTTCGAGGAAGTCCCGATACTTGGAGCGATAGCCACTCTACTTGCGTTGCCAGCGGTCCCTCTGCTGATCGTGACATCGGGATTGGTTGCCGCGATCGAGCCGGTCTGGTCGTTCGGAGCCTCGCCAATCGGTTGGCTGGCGTGGCTATGCGCACAGTGGATAGTTCTTGTTGCACGTTTGTTCGCCGCTGTACCCGGCGGGACGATTTCGACCCAGGGATGGAGCGGCTGGCTGGCCGCTCTCTGGTACGGAGCGTTGTTTGCCTGGCTCGGACGTGACACTTTGCGTCGCGTTGCAACGGCCGCACCGGGGATTATGCGGACACGGGCTGCGGAGTTCGCTTCCTCGCAAAGATTCCCGGGTCGACGTTCACTTTCCTGGTTTGGCCTTCCGGCGCTGATGCTTGCCGTCCTGCCGTGGATAGCGGTGGCCCAATCATCTGGTGACCGGTTGTCGGTGACCTTCTTCGAGACGGACCGTGGAGACATGATCCTTGTCGAAACGTCCGGGGGCCGACAGGCGCTAATCGATGGCGGACGCGACGTAGACGGTGCGGCGCAGGCGTTAGGGGAGACACTGCCGTTCTGGGATCGGCGCATCGATGTGATGGTGTTGACGCATTCTGATGCGGATCATGTTGGCGGGCTTGTTGAGGTACTGGGTCGGTACGAAGTTGGCGCCGTCGTCGATACGACCGGTATCGCTGAGACAGATGTTTTTGTGGAGTGGCGTGATCGGATCGGTGTGCTGGGCGCGCAGGTCGTGGAGGCCAGAACAGGCATGGTCGTGCAGTTGGATGACGATGTATCGCTGGAGGTGATCTGGGCTGGGTCATCGGAGTTTTCAGAAACCAACGCCGCCTCCACGGTCCTGATGCTCCGGCACGGCGAAATGCGGATGCTGCTCACCGGAGACATCCCGAGATCGGTGGAATCACGGCTTCTAGGTGCCGGTATCCCGCTGGCGGCCGACGTCCTGAAGGCTCCCCACCACGGGAGCGACACGTCCTCGTCCGGACCGTTTATCGACGCCGTCCACCCAACTGTGGTTGTCATCCCTGTCGGAGAGCGAAATCCGTTTGGTCACCCGGATGAGGATGTTCTTCAGCGTTACGCGGATGGCGTGCCGGACGCGTCGGTGTTGATCACAAAGGACCGTGGAGACGTGGTTGTCGAGACAGACGGCGAGCGTTTGTGGGTGACGACGGATCGATGAGAGGGTTGGCGTGAGGGAGAAGGCAAGTCAGCCGGAGCACTCTTTAGCGCCGATTCATAGCGCTACCCAACCATCCTTCTGGCGAAGGCCTCCCTCATCCTCCCCAACCCGGTACCATGCGGCCTCCGTACGCACGTCAACATTCAATAGAAAGACCGCAACCACATGCCCGCACCCGCTACATCCGCCACCGTCTACGAGCCCGTCGAAGGTTGGGCCAAGATCCCGCACGGCATCTGGATGAAGGAAGCAACCTCGGTCGCCGTGGACTCGGACGACCGCGTCTACGTCTTCAATCGCGGCAACATGCCGGTGCTGGTGTTCGATAGCGACGGAAACATGGTCGATAGCTGGGGCAATGAGACTCCGTACGAGGGCGTGACCCTCATGGAGGACCCGTACGGAAATATGGTCCCGAGGTGGATCGGCACCCGCTTCACCCGCGCACACGCCATCACGGTCGACCACGAGGACAATCTGTGGCTGACGGACGACTCCGGAAACCGGATGTCCAAGACCGATAAGAAAGGCAACACGCTGATGACCATCGGCACCGGCGTGCCATCGCCGCGCGAGTCAGGCGAAATGTTCAATCGGCCGACCTCTGTTGCGGTCGATCCATCAAATGGCGACATCTTCGTCTCAGACGGCTATGGTAATTCGCGGGTGCATCGATTCGATAAAGACGGCAACCACCTGTTGTCATGGGGAGAGTCCGGAACGGATCCCGGCCAGTTCTCACTCCCGCATAACGTATCGATGTTCGGCGACGGACAGGTGATTGTGTGCGACCGGGAGAACCACCGTGTACAGGTTTTTACCACAGGCGGCGAGTTCGTGAAGGGTTGGCACGTGCACAAGGCGGTGGCCGCTTTCACCGGCAAGGGCGAAGACACCAACGTTTACATATGCGAGCAGGGACCGCCACCGGTGCAATACGGCGTCCCGAACCTGGGCCACAAAATCGGTATCTACGACCGCGACGGGAACGTGATCCAGAAGATTGGCGCAAGCCTGCCGGGCGAGGCACCAGACCAGTTCAACTGGCTGCATTCGGTAGCCGTGGATTCGAAGGGCGACATCTACGCCGCCGAGGTTAGCTACGTGGAGGTAGGCCGCCACCAGGACCCACCACGAGAAATGGTAAGTCTGCGCAAGTGGGCTCGGGTTAGCGGGTGAGTCAGATGACCGACGGTAGATTCAAAGAACGCGTCGCCATCGTTACCGGTGGTGGGCGCGGTATCGGGAAGGCCATTGCCGAGGGGTTTGCGGCTGAGGGTGCTCGTGTTGTCGTGACCGCCCGGACGGCGGACGAAGTTGCCGATGTTGCGCATGAGATCGTCCTCAAGGGTGGCGAAGCGATAGGCGTGGTGTGCGACGTGTCGGACGAAACCAGTGTTCGGCAGCTTGTCGACGAAGCGATCTCACAGTGGGGGCGAGTCGACGTGCTGGTTAACAACGCCGCCATCAACCTTCCGAACATCGATCTCGTAGATATGGAACCTGACGCCTGGCGGTCGGTGGTCGATGTGAATCTGACCGGCCCATTCCTTTGTGCCCGTGCTGTGTTGCCGGGGATGATTCAGCAGGGCTCGGGTACCATCGTGAATATCTCCAGTATTGGTGGTCGGCACGGCGGCAAGGGCAGGGGGCCGTACCGTGCCGCCAAGGCCGGGTTGATCAATATGACTGAGACTTTGGCGGCCGAGACTTTTGAGCACGGGGTGCGCGTCAACTGCGTATGCCCGGGTGGCGTGGAAACAGAGATGCTGCGGATGATCGGTGGTGTGCGTCCGGATCGGAATCTCATGACGCCAGAAGAGATGGCGAACGTGGTGCTTTACCTGGCGTCTGATGAGAGCTCAGCGGTGACCGGAACGTCGATAGACGCCTTTGGTCCAACGCACCCGTTGTTCCACGGCCAGATGATGCGCTAGAACGCAAACACGCCCGATGGAGTCAGCCCTCCTTGAGGCTCTCGACTGGTCCAGTTGTACGTCGACAACGCCGCTGTAGCCCAGTCACCACGCCCACATCACACGTGGAGAGGCCTCGGGCGTTAGGCTGGTGATGATGGTCAGCCACAACGAAAACCCTGCTGGAACGCCCTCCGTCGCCGCTGTTCAACCGGCCGTCGCCGTACACGAGTTGTCGTTCGCGTTTGGCACCCGTCCCGTGCTCAAAAAGCTGACCGTTTCAGTATCGGCAGGAATCGCGTTCGGGATGCTCGGGGCCAACGGCTCCGGTAAGACGACGCTAGTCCGCATACTGGCCGGTCTTCTGAAACCTGCTTCCGGGAATGTCCGGATTCTGGGTCAAACGGCTGGCGAGGGTGATTCCGGTCGCATCGGCTACATGCCGCAACTCAACGCCCTCTACACATCGCTGACGGTACGGGAGAACATCGAATTTTTTGCCCGAATGTATGGTCTGAATGATCGAAGTGAGAGGGCAGATGCGATTGCATCAGTCCTGGAACTAGTCGAATTATCGGACCGTCGTGATGACCGGATAACGAGCCTGAGCGGCGGCATGCAGCAACGGGTCAGCCTGGCGATCGCTCTCGTACATCGGCCTCCCGTCCTGTTGCTTGATGAGCCAACCGTGGGTCTCGACCCGGAACTGCGGGCAAGCTTCTGGGAGCACTTCGGCCGTATGACCGCCGAGGGCACAACACTTCTGATTTCCAGTCACACGATGGACGATGCGGCACATTGCGACAGGCTTGGATTCCTGCGAGACGGTCGATTTATCGCCGAGGGAACGCCAGATGAACTGAGAGCGATCACCGGCGACGAGTCGGCAACACTGGAGGACGCGTTTCTGCACCTGGTCCGCTCAAGTGCCGGAAGTGAGGCGGTGGTGGAATGACATTCAGCCGTTCTTCAGCACTGGCGATCAGGGTCGGCCGAGAGATCGTGCGAGATCGCCGATCGCTGGGCCTGATCTTCATGGTTCCGCTCGTCGTGATGGCGTTGGTAGGCTTCAGCTTCGCCGAAAAGCCGGACACGCTTGACCGCGTGGCGCCCGCGCTCATCAGCGTTTTCGCCCTGTTGTTCACCTTCGTGCTCACCGGCATCAGCTTCCTGAGAGAGAGGACGCAGGGGACGCTGGAACGGCTGCTCGTCCCCCCCGTGAGTCGTGGCGACATTCTCATCGGGTACCTGTTCGGATTCCTCGTGTTCGCCACGTTGCAGTCGGTAATAATTCTGCTGTTCACCCTTTTCGTGGTCGACGTCAGTTACGAGGGCGATCTCTGGCAGATCTTCGCCGTGTTGATGCTACTCACGGTATTCGGTGTGAACCTCGGCATCTTCGCGTCTACCTTTGCTCGTAACGAATTCCAGGTCGTGCAGTTCATACCGCTGTTGTTTGCGCCGCAAATCTTCTTGTCCGGCGTGGTGATCGCCGTGGAGGAGTTACCCGGCTACTTCCAGGGACCGGCGGAAGTCTTGCCGCTAACTCACGCCGTCCGGGCACTCCGGGAGATCATGCTGCGTGGGGAGTCTTTGGGCGACGTGACCTCAGAGTTGGCTGTACTTGCTGCTTACGCCATCGGTCTACTAGTGGCGGCGTCGCTGACGGTGCGACGGACCTGATTCACGCCGCCCGAAGGCTGGAGGCGTAATGACACACGCCCCTAACGGGACGACCCGCCATTACTTCCGGGCTATCGCGTAGGTTCGGGCGTTGGCGAAGTAGGCATCCGGTCCAGCACTCCACGCCTGCATCTCAGCCTTAAGCGTTACGAGCTCTGCTTCCGTGGTCAGGCCCAGTTCGATGGACTCCCTGAACAGCGGCAGATTTTCCATCCACGCGATGTATCCGTTGACCACCCCGGTCACCCTATCCGAGTCTGTGTAGTTGGCGAGCTGGGCCGCGAATTCTTCTATTTCGAACCCTGCTTCCTGCATGTTTGCACGCAAATAACGGCCCCGGTTGAGCGAGCCGCCATTCCGATTGAATCCGGCTTCGAACAGCTCCAGGAATCGGCTCAATGCTTTGCTTTCTGGAACGATGAAGGGGTCGCCCCAGTCGGTCTGAATCATTGCCGCAATCCCACCGGGCTTGAGTACGCGTTTTAAGGACCGAAGCGCTCCGACCGGATCGGCCAGGTGTTCAAGGATGGCGGACGTAAACACAACGTCGAACTGCCCGTCATCAAATGGCAGGTCATAGATGTTGGCCACCTGGAACTCGACGTTATTGATCTCGGCTTCACTGGCCATAGCCTTCGCCTGTTCGATCATCCCCGGTTCGAGATCGACGCCGACGGCATTACCCGGCGAAACCACAGCGCCCAGTCCTAGCGTGATCGAGCCGGGACCGCAGCCGACATCGAGGAGGCTCATCCCGGGAGTCAGGTGAGGCAGCAGGAAATCGGCCACGGATTCAGCCTGTCGCCCGGAATAGGTGGCCTGAACGTCGTTCGAGTCGTAACCGTAGAACGGCCTGCCGTCCCAGTCCGGCGTGGTGGGCGATTCCGTGCTCATGTTGTCTTCCTTGTTGTTACAGGTTCGAGGGTTGATTCGTCATCCCGAGCGTAGCCGAGGGACCTTCACCAATTGATGAGGTCAGGAGGGACTCACCTTAAGGACGAAGGCTTTGTCCTCCCACACCTCAACCCTCTCCCACCGGGAGAGGGGGCCACAAATTCCTGCGGTGCGTCGTTGGGGATGGAGTAAGTCCCGCTCCTACGCCATTGCCGTATTGCACGGGTTCTTCGAGAGCCTCAGGACGCTTCGTCGCTCCCCTAAACCCCGGTCACTTCCTTACAGAATGCGTAGAACGCCTTCTTACGTTCTGTGTTGATGCCCCAGTTGACCGGCGGGCATTGGAAGCCGTTTTCGTAGTCGCCGTAGAAGGGCGTTCCACCGGCTCCGGTTGCCGGGTCGAAATAGCCCCATCCGGCGTGGCGTGAGAGCGCCGCCGTGAAGTTGTTCAAGGGCTGATCGAAGTTGAAGTGGTCGTCCTCGTTAAACATGATCGGCTTCGTGGTGTATGTCGAGACGGCGCGTGTGTCGTCCACGGACTTGGACACCAGGTTCGAGTCAACCATTCCGTTGCCGTGCAGCAGGATGTAGTCGGATGATGCGACTGTCTCCGGCGTCGGGACGCTGCGTCGGGTCCAGCTCGTACTGATCAGGAGCCGTTCGCCGTCCTTCGTCACCGTCTTCGCCAGATCGATCAGCTCGTGGATTCGGTCTTCCTTCAGGATCGGGTGCTCGTAAGTCGGGACGTTCACCTCGTTGTTGATCTCGATGATGACGTTCGTGTATCCCTTTTCGAGGACCCACTCGCAAGCGTTCACCACAGCGGCTTTAACGGCCTTCGTGTCGGTCAGGCGTTCGTCCTGTCCCTGGTAGAACAATCCAAGAATCACGACCATGCCCTGGGCATCAGCCGCATCGATCAGTCGCTCCGTGCGGTCCATGAATGTTGGCTTCAGCGAGCCATCGGCGTTAAACGCGCCGGAGATCCATGGCTGCGACTCCACTTCAAGAAGCAGCCCCGCCCAGATGTCCTCGTCCTTTGCGCCTGGATGGTCGGCGTGGATGCGCTTTCGCAGCTCTTCGAGGTGTTCAGGGTCGCGTCGGTAGTAGCCGAGCGGAGAGGAGTTCTGGAGATTGAACGGCAGGCAGTTGATGCCGTATGACTTGTACTCCGGCAGCATGGCGATCAGCTCGTTGGTGTTGCGGTCAGCGTCCCATTTGCCGGTGTCCGGGTACTTCCACAGGTCAGCGGTAAGGGGGTTCTCGTCATCGAAAATCCCGCTCGCCATCCGGCTGTTCATGAGCAGGCCTTCGATTCGCCAGCCGCGGTACTCTCGTCCGGGGAACGTGACTTCGCCGTTGATCTGCCAGTCTTCGCCGTCGATAGAGACTCGTGTCTTGCGCTCAGCCACAGGCGATGCCTGCCTTTCTTGTCTTCGGATGCCAGAATAGCGGAATCGTTGGAATCTGTTAAACCACTCTGCATGGGGCAGTGCGGGGGCACGCTATCCTACCGGCTCTCCGACCTACGCGCCCGACCGAAATGACCCGAAACGAAAGGCCGCTCATTGCCTCTGGTTAAGCCCGATATCACTGTGGATCTAAACGTTGTCACGCCCATGCGGGACGGCACTATTTTGCGGGCCGATGTGTATCTGCCGGATCGCGTGGTGCCGATAGGACAGGTCGGGCAGGCAGACTCCTCAAGCGGGTTTCCAACGCTGGTGTGCCGGACGCCGTACGACAAGTCACGGGGACGGGACGTGGAGCGCTACCGGCGACTGGCGTCCAACGGGTACGCGGTCGTGGTGCAGGACAAGCGCGGGCGATGGGAGTCTGACGGGCTGTATCGGCCGATGTACGGATCGGAGTTCGACGACCCGGAAGACGGGTACGACACGATCGAGTGGGCGGCGGCGCAACCCTGGTCAAACGGCAAGGTCGGCACCTTTGGATACTCCTACCCGTCGTGGACCCAATGGATGCTTGCACCGCTCATGCCGCCACACCTGGTGACGATGTTTGCCGGTGGCATGGGGCCGAAGACGACCGACTGGGAGATGGGTGGCGTGTTCAGGCCAGGTCGGGCGCTCCAGTGGTTACTGGGTTTGATCGCACCAGACACACAAAAATGGCTGGACGATCCGCAGGGCCCCAGCACGATCGCTGATTACGACGCCATCACACAGGTCGCCAACCGGGAGAAGTGGCTCTGGTTCCTGCCCTGGAGTGAACTTCCTCTGGAGGCAGTCGGGGGACTCCGTGAGTCCTTCCACGACTGGCTTCGGAATCACCACAAAGACCGGTTCGGCTTCATCGGCAACTTCTCGAAAATCGACCTCCCTGTGTTTCACCGGACCGGGTGGTACGACCGGTTGGTCGCGACTACCGACATGTACAACCACATGGTGAACGAGGCCCCGACGGAACACGCTCGCGCCAACCAACGGCTCTTTGTCGGGCCGTATACCCATGCCAACGAGATGCCCCGGGTGACGGGTGACATGGACTTCGGCCCGGACGCCGAGATCGACTGGGTTGAGCTGGCGACGCCGTGGTTCGACTACTGGCTCAAGGGCGAGCAGAACGGCGTGATGGATGGCGACCCCGTCAACGTATTCGTCATGGGTGCAAATAAGTGGCGACGTGAGACGGAGTGGCCGCCGACGCGAGCCGTGGACACGGAGTTCTTCCTGCACTCAGGCGGCGGCGCAAATACTCCGGCTGGCGATGGCGAACTGTCCCTGGAGGGGCCGGGCCCGGAAAGCCCCGATTCGTATATGTACGACCCACGGGACCCGGTGATGAGCCTTTACCTTCCAAATGGACAGGACGGACCGTTTGATCAACGGGTGAACGCCCACCGACGGGACGTTCTTGTATATCAAAGCGCCCCGCTGGACCGAGCGATCGAGGTGACCGGAAATCCGGTGCTGCGCTTGCACGCGACGTCCGATGCGGTGGATACGGACTTCACGGTGAAACTCATTGACGTGCACCCGGACGGAGTGGCGATCAATCTTTGCTACGGCTTCCAGAGGGCGAGATTCCGGAACGGCCTGGACGAGCCGACGGAACTGATGACACCCGGCGAAATCTACGAGTTCGACCTGACGCTGCTGCCCACCAGCAACCTGTTCAAAGTCGGCCATCGAATCCGAATCGACATATCGTCGAGCGACTATCCGAACCATGACCGCAACCACAACACCGGTGCTGACGACTGGCAGGACGCTGAGCTACGCGTTGCCCGCCAGACGGTGTTCCACGATGCGGCGCACCCGTCCCGTATTACGCTGCCGGTGATTGAGGGTTAGGCATGGAATACAGAACGCTTGGCCGGACCGGCCTCAAGGTTTCGGTGCTCGGGTATGGCACCGGTGGAGCGCGTAAGTTTGGTGCGGCTCAGGGCACGTCCGCGCCCGAACGTCAGGCGTTCATACGTCGTGCTCTTGATCTGGGCGTCAACTTCTTTGATACCGCCGGTGGGTACGGCGACTCCGAGACATACCTCGGCGAGACGCTGGTCGGCGTGCCCCGGGATTCATACGTGCTTGAGACGAAGTGGGGTGGGGGAGAGTGGTTGCAAAACGGCGGTATCACTCTCACGGACTCGGTCGAGCGCAGCCTGAAGCGAATGCGGACCGATCACATCGAGGTGTTCATGTTCCACATGATCGATGCAGGGATATATGAGGAACACCGGGACCGTCTTTATCCAGAGGCCGCTCGCCTCAAGGAACAGGGCAAGATCGGCCACATCGGGTTCACCCAGACCATCAAGCGGGAGCCGAAGTTTGAGGGCGTGGTCAAGGCGTTAACCGGCGATCCCGAACTGTGGGACGTGTTGATGCTGAAGTACGGGATCATGAACCAGTGGGCCACAAAAGAGGCCCTGCCTCTGGCGAAGAAGCATGACATCGGAATCGTGAATATGGCGGTCGTGCGCACGACGCTGACGAACCCGGATGCGATGCAAGCCCGGCTGGCTGAGTGGCGCGCCGATGGAACAATCAGCCCTGACGCATTGACCGGAGATACACCCTTCGATTGGCTCCTGTCTGGCGAGGTGGGATCGGTTGCAGAAGCGGCGTACCGGTTCGGGATGGACCAGGACCCGATGAGTACAGTCCTGACGGGTACTTCTTCGATCGAGCATCTTGAGGACAACGTCGCTGCACTGGAACGCGGTCCTCTTCCGGAAGCCGATGCGGCACGGCTGGTGGAACTGCTTGGCGGGAGCTGGTCGCCAGATTGAGCGGTAGGGGTCGATCTGTATCGACCCGAGGCCGGATAGTCATTCGCTACTACGATGTGTTGCGAGGATGAGGGTTGGTCGCGATCCGTTTGACACACCTCTCGACGCAATCGACCGATCATGGGATAGTGCGCGCTGCATAGACATTCAGTCAGTTTGTAAGGAGCGTGAAGTGCTTGGATCCCTGCTTACCCTGCCATTCAAGATCCTCATCGGAATTATCAAGAAGATAGTTATTGGTATACCGATCATGATCGGCAAGACGATCCTGATGGCGCTGGTCATGGCGCTTCTTCCGTTGATCGTTGTGGCCGCAGCCATCTACTGGTTCTTCACGACACAGATCTGATCCAACCAACCGCGCGCACATCCAACCGAGTCCAGCGGAAAGGCCAATCCGGAACCCCATGAAGATCACCGACATCACGGTAAACCTGCTCACAACCGGTCGAACGCTCGTCCGGGTTTTCACGGACGAAGGCGTAAACGGCATTGCGGACGGCGGTCGATCCGTCGCCATCACGCAGGCCTACCTGGACGAGGTGGTCAAGCCGATGCTGGTGGGCAAAGACGCCCTTCAGCCGACCCGGCACTGGGAAGCGCTGATGCTGGGAGACGGAGAAGTTGCGACACGCCTGCCCCCGCAGATAGTGGGATCAATAGACATCGCGCTCTGGGACATCATGGGCAAGGCAGCCGGGATGCCGCTCTCGGCCCTCATGGGCGGCGCGGCGCGCACCGACATCCCGCTCTACTGGAGCCAGGGCAACGGCTGGAAAAAGACACCGGAGCAGATGCTCTCCGATGTCCAGCGCGGGTATGAACAGGGGTTCAAGTTCTTCAAGGTCCGTATGGACTGGCGGGACTATCGGCAGGACGCCGATCCGGAGAAGGATTTCCAGATTTTCAAGATGGCGCGCGAGTGGCTACCAGACGACTGCCCACTTGGATTCGACGCCAACAACGCCTATTCGGTCTCGACCGCGATCATGCAGGGCAAGCGACTCCAGGACCTGGGTTGTTCTCACTTTGAGGAACCGCTTCCGCAGTACGATCTGCCAGGTTTGAAGCAGGTCGTGGACGCGCTAGACGTGCCGATCTCAACGGGCGAACAGGAGACGTCACGCTGGCGGTTCCGGGACCTGATCGATCAGGCAAACCCGGACATCCTGCAGCCGGACATCCTGAACGTTGGCGGTATCTCAGAGGTGAAGCGGGTGTACGAGGTGGCGGTGATCCGCAACAAGCCGGTCATGCCGCACAGCCCGGTCGCCGGAATCAACAGCGCGGCGTCCTTGCACGCGTACTCGACCGTGGGCAACGGTATCCGGCCTCATGAGTTCTCCGACGAGTTCTCAGGCGACCTCGACCTGATAGCAGGTCTCTTCAAGGAGCCGATCATGCCGTACGAGGGCAGGATTCAGTTGCCGGACCGACCGGGTCTAGGGCTTGAGCTTGACGAGGACGCAGTGGCCAAGGCGACAGTCGGCTAGGGGTGAGGGGGCAAAAGGCCGACGGACGCTCAATCTGAACCCACCCTGAGGCTCTCGAAGGGTCTAGATGTGGGACAACCTTCGGCGTTCTCACCCCAACCCTCTCGTAAGGACAGATCGGACCCGTGGTTAGCCTCCTCCCTGGGAGGGAGGAGAGCCTGTCCTGAGGCCCCTGAAGGATCTGGAGGTGGGTCGTGAATTGCGGTTACTTTCGTTATGGTGTTGCCGCGTGACCTAACTACCGCCAATCCCCTCCTAACGTTAGGAGGGCGACCAGGACTATCGGATGACTACCGAAAACACGCTCGCCGCCGCCGCAGAGCAACTACATAGCCGCTCACTGATGATCGATACACATATCGACACGCTCACCCACATCATGTCGCGCCATCCTGATTTTGGGACGCGGCTTGAGGCGGGTCATGTGGATATTCCACGGCTCCGCGAAGGTGGTGTTGGAGCCGCACTGTTTGCCATCTGGCTGGATGACGACGTGTACGACGAGCCCGGCTCATTGAAGTACGTTATGCAGGGGATAGACACGATGCGCCGGACGGTAGACGCGCATTCCGATGTCCTTGAGATTGCGTACACCGGCGATGATGTCGAGCGCATCCACCGTGAAGGTCGGATCGCCGTCCTGCTGACGATTGAAGGCGGCAACGCCATCTGCAGCGACCTTGGTGTGTTGCGAGAGCTGCACCGAGCGGGAATCCGTTCGATCACCCTGACCTGGCAGTACGCCACACCCTGGTGTGACTCCTGCAACGATGAGCCCCATGGCGGCCTCACCGCACTGGGCAAGGACATCGTGAAAGAGATGGGGCAGATCGGCATGCTGCCAGATGTGTCCCACATCTCTGACAGGGCCTTTTACGACGTACTCGAAGCCTCAGAAGCACCCGTGTTTGCGTCTCACTCTTCATGCCGGTCGCTCCAGGACGCAAAGCGCAATATGACGGACGACATGATCGTCGCACTGGGACAGGCCGATGGCGTCATCAACATCAACTTCGCTTCGCCTTTCATAGGCGGCCCGGATCATCCACCGTTCGTGCCGATGCTCAAACCGGAGCGATCGCAGTTCCGGGACCATTTCGAGCGCATCCACAAACCAGACGGCAAGCCCGGTGCGCCCATGGACCGACTGCTGGACCACTTTGATCTTGCGGTCAAATTGGCCGGTGTAGACAACGTCGGCATCGGGTCCGACTACGATGGCGTGTCCTCGGTTCCGATAGGGATGGACGATATCAGTCAGTTACCCAATCTCACACGTGGCCTGTTAGAACGTGGCCACGATGAACCTTCCGTTACAAAAATGCTTGGCGCAAACAACCTGAGGCTTTTTAAAGAGACCCTCCGTTAACTAATCGACAGGAGCACCGGAATGCGATTGACCTTCTTCAACGACTGGACCTTCGGCGCTATCAAGGGCGATCGAATAGTCGATCTCACCGAGCCAACATCTCACTTCACGGTGATCAAGCCGCAGGACAGGCTTGAGGCGGGAATTACACACTGGGACCAGGTCCATGGCGACCTGGAGTCGCACACCGCGTCGCAGGAAGGGGTGGCGCTGGCAGAGGTTCAGTTACGGGCACCGGTTCCCTCGCCGGGACGTGTGCTCTGCATGGCAGGGAACTACATGGAATCAGGCACTATCCCCGGCCCCTATGAGATAGACGCGTTTCTGAAATCTCCAAGCTCCCTGATCGGACACGGCGAGACCGTCGTGCTCCCGGACGCACCTGCCGAGGTGTTTCACCACGAGGCTGAGCTGGGCGTGGTGATGTCGAAGACGACGAGTCACGTGGATGCTGCCGACGCGATGGACCACGTCTTTGGCTATCTGAACCTGATGGACGTGTCTGCGAGGGGCATCAACCCGAACGGCAACAACAGCTTCTGGTGGCAGAAGTCGTGGGATACGTTTGGACCTATCGGTCCCGCTATCGTCACGAAGGACGAGGTTCCGGACCCGCAGGTGTTGGATGTGAAGTTGTGGGACAACGGTGATCTTAGACATGACTTCGACACGTCCGACATGGCGCGGAAAGTGCCGCAGGTGATCGAAATTTTCTCCAACCTGATGCGGCTGGAGCCGGGCGATGTACTTGCGACAGGGACAAACCATCTCGGCCTTGGTCCGATGCAGGACGGTGACGAAGTCACCCTTGAGATCGGCAATCTCGGCAAGCTCACCGTCAACGTCAAAGACACCGTCAGCCCGGCACGTAGTTGGGTGCGGGAGACGGTGGCAGAAGCGCTCGCCCGGGAAGGCAAGTAGTCCGAGTGTTCGTCCTCTCCCCGGGGTGGGTGAGGATTCCGAGCCTTTGCTGAGCCTGTCGGAGTATGTGGGTAGCGATGCGGCGACACATCATTTCTCGCGGCCACAACAACACACCGTCAGGCAACGTCCAAATAAGCGCACTCAGTGCCGTAGTGTCCTAGAAAGATAACCATGTCCAAGATCACGTCCGTTAAAGCCATCCCGATGTCTGACCCGGTGCCGCTTGAGAGGCAACACCGGAACGACCTGGGTACCAAGGTCAAGAGCGACGCCACGCTGATCGTTGTCGAGACCGACGACGGATACAAAGGACTTGGCGCATCACTTGGCAGCCCTGAAGTTGTAGTGGCGCTGGTCGAGTTCGAGCTCGGACCTGCTGTCGTCGGCGAGGACCCGATGTTCTCCGAATTCATCTGGGAGAAGATGTACAACGGCTCCCGCTGGAAGCCCGCGTTGGAGCGAGGCAACACGCAGCCGCAGGACGGTCGTCGTGGCGTGACGCTGGAAGCGATCTCGGGCGTCGATCTGGCCGTCTGGGACGTGAAGGCACAGATCATGGGAGTGCCCATCTACCAGGCGCTGGGTGCTGTGCGGGACAACGTGCGTGGCTACGGTAGCGGTGGATGGGCTCCCGGCGAAGAGGCTGAAGCTGAGATGGCGGGGTATGCCGCCAAAGGCTTTGACGCCGTGAAGATGCGGGTGGTCGGAGGAGACGGTTTTTCGATCAAGAACGCCGAAGTGCGGATCGCCGCGGCACGACGTGGGATAGGCCCGGATGTGGAGTTGATGCTGGACGCACACGGGGCGTTCGCTGTGTCTACAGCCATCCAGCTTGCGAAGATGATGGAGAAGTACAACGTGGCGTGGTTCGAGGAGCCAACCTCCCCGGACGATCACGCTGGCCTTGGCTACATCCGAAGGGCAACCACGACGCCGATCGCCACGGGCGAACGGGAGTTCACTCGATTTGACTTCCAGTCGCTATTCGACAACCAGGCGTGTGACATAGCACAGCCAGATATCGCCCGCGCAGGCGGCTACACGGAGATCAGGCGTATCTCAGCGTTGGCGTCGGCACGCGGTGTCCGGGTAGCACCGCACGCCTGGGGCATGGGCGTACTTTTCGCCGCCAGCATCCATGTAGCGATGTCGACCCCGAACTGCCACATCCTTGAGGTCAGCCAGGGTTACATGCCGATGATGTACGAGCTGTTCAACGAGGAGTACGACGTCCGGCCAGACGGGCGCGTCTACGCACCAACCGCCCCGGGACTCGGATTCACTCTCCGGGACGATGCACTGGAACGATTCAAGTACGTCCCCGGCCCGGAATACGTCTTCTAGCAGGTGGTCGCCTGCCATATTTGGATGGCGTAACTGACATAGAGACGCTATCGCGTTCAGATATCGCTCAACATCGTCATTCCCGAGTAATCGGGAATCCAGATACGGTTTCCTCCCTTTGGGCGAGTGATTGCATTGGTGCCGTTTTCTGGATCTCTTCCTTTGAGGGCACGATGTAATTCGGTGTGACGATATCGTTCGAGAAGAGTGTCGAGCTATAAACTGCCCTTGATGTCTCGATTCGCCCCATCGAACGCCCTGTTCACGGACCTTTATCAGTTGACCATGGCGCAGGCCTATCTGCGTTCTGGTCAGACCGATGAAGCGACGTTCAGCCTGTTTGTTCGCAACCTCCCACCAGACCGCGGGTACCTGTTGTTTGCCGGGCTTGAGGATGTGCTCTCGTTTCTCGAAGATCTGGGCTTCACCAAGGACGATCTCGACTACCTGCGTAGCACCGGGCAGTTCGGTGATGACTTAATCGAGTACCTGTCTGGCTTCCGGTTCACCGGGAGCGTGCGTGCAATGGATGAGGGCACGCCATTCTTCGCAGGCGAACCGGTGATAGAGGTGACGGCCCCAGTCATCGAAGGGCAGATCGTCGAGACGTTTTTGATCAACCAGGTGAATATGCAGAGTCTGTTCGCCACGAAAGCATCACGGGTTGTGCGCGCTGCAATTGGAGCGGGCGTAGCGGATTTTGCGGCGCGTCGGACGCATGGCACGGACGCCGGTAACAAGTTTGCGAGAGCGAGCTATATTGGTGGGTTTGTTGGTACGAGCAATGTGGGTGCCGGAGCCATGTATGGCATCCCGACCATCGGGACGATGGCGCACTCATTTATCACCAGTTTTGATAGCGAGTTGGCGGCGTTCCGGGCGTACGCAGCGGCCTTTCCGAACACGACCACGCTGCTGGTGGACACTTACGACACGGCGAAGGGTGTAGATGCCGCGATCACCGTAGCCCATGAGCTTGAGGCGGCAGGCCATCGACTGGTGGGTATACGACTGGACAGCGGAGACTTGGACGTCACCTCTCGTATGGCGCGAAAGATGTTGGACGAGGCAAGCCTGCCGTATGTGCAGATCGTCGCCAGCGGCGGGTTGGACGAGTTTTCTATTGAGACGTTGGCGAGTGGCGGCTCGCCTGTAGACGCTTACGGAGTCGGAACGAAGGCGGGCGTTTCTGCGGATGCTCCGTGGTCGGACGCCGCGTACAAGCAGGTCACGTACGCCGGGCAACCCGTCGCCAAGTTCAGTCCGGGGAAGTCGACGTTACCGGGTCCGAAGCAGGTATGGCGGTGCCACGACGAGGGCGACGGGAAGGTTTTGCACGACCATTTGACCTCGGCCGATGCCCCAGCGCCTGATCCCCTTGCCGTGCCTTTGTTACGTGACGTGATGCGAAACGGGAAGCGTGCCGGTGAACTCCCGTCCATTGAGTCGGTTCGGGAGAAGGTGAGGAGCGAGATGGAACAACTTCCTGATTCAGTACGCGCGCTGTCGGATCCGGCAACCGTTGAGGTGTTGCTTGCTGATGAATTGACGGAATGGACGCCTGCCGACGAATAGCGCCGGAAGATATGCCGGTAATGTGCTCTCGACTAAGTTCGAAATGACGGGTGAAACCCCTTCTCCCAGTGGGAGAGGGCTGGGGTGAGGGAGGTTCGAGGTCTGGGATCAACGCGCGTATTCGTCCGAAACATCCGTCGGTGAAGGTCCAGATGACACTCGGTATGATGGGCTGTCTGACTGTTTCTTAGCGACGCAAGGTCGCTTAGTGGCTGGCGCTTCAGGTGGAGTGTCCGTAAAGCATGGCGTGGACCTTGATCCACTTGAACATCAGGAACTTCTTAAGCTCCAGTGTCACCCCGGCGGCCTGCGAGACGAGGTTCTTGGCGACCAGAATCTCGGCGCCTTCGTATCGCAGGTGCTCGTAGAACTTCATGTTGGCCTTGCGGGCGTAGGTGTCGACCGACACCTTGGCGTGGCCACCTCAACCGATGGCGGAGAGGTAGTCCAGTGCAATCGGTCTGCCGAGCTCTTTTATGTGGTCCCGGACCTCGTCCGTCATCAGGATCTGCAAAGGTTCCCTCTTGATCCCAGTTACACCGGCATACGTCCGCGTTAGCCGGTCTTCGTATCTGATGCATTTTCGCCTGTAAAGGCGCGTGCTGGCTAGTTACCGAAAGCCCCTTCCGCACGTAGCGATGACACACGTTCGTCCGAATAGCCAAGCACCTCCGCCAATACCTGATCCGTGTGCTCGCCCAAACCCGGTCCGGGAGTCGGCTTCTCGATCATGCCCTCGGTCTTTATGGGTGAAGCGACCTGCCGCATCGTGCCATATTCGGGATGCTCAACCTCAAGGATCATCTTGCGAGCAAGCACCTGCTGGTCTTGTAGAGCGTCAGCCACGGAATTTACGGGAGCGCATGGAACGCCACCCCGGAGATCGGCAAGCCAGGCCTCAGTGTCCCTCTTCTCAAATTCCCTCTGAAGCTCCGGGATCAACTCTTCCCTGTGCTTCAGCCGGGCGGCGAAGTTATTGAAACGCGGATCGGTCGCCATGTCCGGACGTCCCATCGCCACGACAAGGTTCTCGTAAAACTTCTCCTTGGCGCAGAAAACGACGATCCATCCGTCACGGGTACGGAAGTTCTGGGAAGGGAGGAGCGTCTGGTGACTGGAATTCTCCTGCCGGGTCGGCTCCCAGTCACGGTTCAACGTCCACGAAGCAAAATAGGACAGCATCGCGATGCCGGTATCGAGCAATGAAACATCGACGTTTCGACCGGTCCCGGTGCGCTGTGCGTCGAACAACCCGATCATCAGACCGAGTACCGAGGCGTAACCCCCGGCGAAATCGATGATCGAGACGCCGCATTTGGCCGGAGGGGCGTCCGGTTCGCCGGTGAGAGACATGTACCCGGCGTATGCCTGTATCAGGTGGTCGTAGCCAGGTTCCGAGACGCGAGGCCCGGTGGAACCGAAGCCGGAGAGGGAGCAGCAGACGACCTTCTCGTTGAACTTGCCGAGTGCGTCGTAGTCGAGCCCGAGCTTTGCAGGCAAATCACCACGCAGATTGTTGTAGACGCCGTCTGACTCCTTCACGAGATCGTGAAGCACCGCCATCCCGGACTCGGTTCGCAGGTTCAGTGTTACCGACTTCTTGCCACGGTTAAAGGCCTGAAAATAGAGAGAGTCCCGGTCGATCTCGAACGGCGGAACGTATCGAGCCACATCACCACCTGCGCCGGGATCCTCGATCTTAATGACCTCGGCACCCATGTCTGACAGGACGGTGGTACCGAATGGACCTGCGCCGAACTGTGAGATCGCCAGGATTCTGACGCCTTCTAACGGGGGACGGACGGGCATTCTGGTCTCCTGAATGGATGGATTATTGAGGTGGCGCTGCAACCCTATGTCATTCTGAGCTTGAAACGAAGAATCTTCCGCAAGTGACTCCGTTACGTTCGTAGTCAACGCTTACGGTTACTCAACACACATGCGTATTCGTGAGGGGCGATGCGACAAAGGCGAAAATCGGCAGACGCCATGTCGAGTGATCCGGTGTGAATTCCCTCGCTTCCGGCTCAGGATGACATCTACGAACGTTGCTCGGCATGCCCCGTTGTAAAAGGGGTACTCAGTCCATCGGTGTGCCCGACCGTGCCTACCCCTCGCCGGCCTGTATTCCTATACCCAGGCCGTTGTTCTGATCCGGCTCTCGTATCTCAAGCGCCTTTTTGGCGGCCAGGCGGAACATCTCGATGGGCTGTGCTCCGGTGAACCAGAACTTCTCGTCGATCAGGAAGCCGGGAACTCCGGTCACGCCCAGCTGCATTGCCTCATCGAACTGATCCTGAATCAGCCGGTCGTACTCCCGCGACTCCAGCTTCGGCAGAATATCGTCCCAATCGAGTCCGACCCCTTTTGCCAGACCGGCCAGGACATCGAAGTCACCCAGGTTGACACCGTCCTCCCAGAACGCCTTGTACGCGGCGTGGTGGAATTCGTCTGCCTTGCCGAACTGTTTTGCGTACTCCGTGATCGCTTGTGCGTGAATCGTGTACGGGGTCAGCTTCGCCCGTCGCATCACGATGCCTTCTTCCTCGGCAAGCGATGCGATTCGTGAGCTCAGGCCGTCTTCCGGCTCACCGGGACGCTGCTCACGGATCTTGCCCTCGGGTGGGATTTCCGGGTGCAGCATGAATGCGCGGTAATCGAACTCGATGTTGAATTCAGTCGCCAGTCTGTCGAGCCGAGCCAGCCCGATGTAGCACCACGGTCAGATGTAGTCATACCAGACGGTAAAGGTGATTGGCGCGTCGGGGGCTTTGAGTTGCTGAGCCTGTTCCAGCGACATTCCCGGATCCTCACAAAATACCAACGATTGAGATAAAAGTTCGCGACATTGTGCCAGAGGCCCTGCCGGGCGGCTAATTTGGAAGCAGTTGTGGAGTTACGGGGGTTAGATCGCCAACTCTGTGACCAGCGGCGCGTTACGGAACCCGCTCTACAGCGTTCGGCCTGCCCAGTCCGTGATGGTGCTTCCTGCGTAGAGGGCAATCAGACCACCTATCGCAAGACTCGGGCCGTACGGGATTAGAGTCTGGCGCGCACCGAATCCGCGAGCCAGCAACGCGCCGATGCCGACCATGCCGCCGATCAGGACTCCCAGGTAGAGGCCCAACAACAGGAACTGGATGCCCAGCACTGCACCCATCAGACCAGAGAACTTGATGTCACCCCAGCCCATGATGTCCTTACCCATGCGATCGCCTATCCACGCAAACGGGAAGAAGATTGCCAGCCCCACGACTGCTCCCAGTGCACCTTCCCAGATGGCCAGGTCTGACCTGAACGGGAGTACGACGATGGCCACGATGAAGGCCGGGTAGATAATTACGTCCGGCAGGTAAAGCGTTTCAAGGTCTACGAAGGCGAGGATCAAAAATACGGTGCCGAATGCGGCGACCGCCGCAAACTCGACCGGACTGTCTCCGAAGCGAGACCATGCCAGGGCAAACAGGACAGCAGCCAACGCGGCCACGGCAACCCGGCGTAACTGGACCCTGTATGGAACGTCCTTGCGAAGGGACGGAGGAACCAGTCCCTCGATGGGCGGTGTGCGTTCGATGGCGACGTTGGATATGGCGCCAACGATCAATCCGAGAATCGTAATCGCAAATATTGCGGACATTGGAAATTAAAGGCTACGCGGCTGGTCGAGCGTACACGTAGCCAAATCCGCGCCGTGTCACGACCAGTTTCGGCTTCTCCGGGTTCACCTCGATCTTGCGTCGAAGGTGTCCCACGTGCCACTTCACCAGATCTTCGCTGTCGTATTCCGGGCCCCATACCCGCCGTAGAAGTTGCTGGGGAGGCACCGGTTCTCCTGCTCGTTTTACCAGCAACGTGAGAATCTTGTACTCGGTCGGCGTGAGATCTACATCCTCGCCACGAACGCGGACAGAGAATTTTGTGAAATTGATCTCCATCCATTCGTCGGAGTAACTCTCTTCAACTTCAGAAGCAGTCGCAGATGACCCAGCGTGTCGGAGGGCGACGGCGATGCGGGCCGTTAGCTCTTCCATCGGCGTGTCCTTGACGACGTAATCGTCCGCACCACGCTCGAAAGCGATCAGCTTCTCTCCGGTGTCGTGAAGAGCGCTGAAGATGATAATCGGGATGTCAGACATCGATCGAATGCTGGCACACAGGTCGAGGCCGTTCATTCCGGGGAGTCGAATATCCAACAACACGAGATCCGGTCTGAACGAGTACAGGCCGCGAAGCGCTTCGTTGCCGTCGTCGATCACCATTAACTCGCAACCGGCGTCCTCCAGCGCCGCCTCAATGGCGACGCGGAATCCGGGGTCGTCCTCAACCACCAGCACTCTGATATCCGAAAGCGGCTGGGCGCTGCTGTCGGACGGCCCTACAAACTCTCGAAGTGACATCTGGGTTCCGTCTCCCGCGGTTGACGATTGGCTGGGCGTCATGTGCTCATTTCACCGTAGCAGCGGACTGGGCGTTCGTAATTCGTGATACGCCACCGCTCATGTGTGTAGACACACCCACGTACGAAGCCGCCCACGATTAAAAATCTCTAAACGCAAAGCGCCGCCGGGTAGTGCAAACCCGGCGGCGCCAGTACAAGAGGAGCGTGCTAGGCCAGTGGATTTACGGGCAAGCGACCTGAGTAGCTAAACCCGCCACGTCCCAAGTGTAAGTACATTTGGTCGGGTTCTGTCGAAGGTACGCCGGTGAAAGGACCGGGTCTGACACCGTGAAGTCGCCGGTGGCGACCGCGTTAGCCGTGACTGCCAGGCTGCTCGTGTCGGCCATGTAAAGGTCCATCGCCGCCTGTACCGTTGCCGCTTCCGTGCTGTTGGCCGCTGCGTCACCGGATCCGGCGAATCGACCAACGTTTGGCACGACAACCGCGGCCAGAGCCGCAAGGATACCGACCACAACAAGGAGCTCCACCAGGGTGAAGCCGCGCTGGCCGTCTTTGGCGGTGCTGCGCTTGTCAATCATTTTTCTCTCCCCAATTCCTGTTTGGTTCGTCATGGATTGAATAATGGCGAACCCGGGGATGGCGCCGAGTTGAGCGGGAGTGTGCCTTGGGTGTGGGCGTTTTCGGGGCTCCCGGCGGCCCGATATCCGGAATCTTTTTTAACGCGTTACGTGGCTCTCACGCACGCGAGGGGAGCGCCCGCCGTTGGGGAGACCGGTGCGGCTCCCATGTGTATCGGGGTGGGTGAGAGGGGCTAATTCTGCAGGCACACCTAGCCCACACCTCCACGCCACCGGTCGCCAACGGCCCCAGCGTGAGAGTAGTCCTATCGACCCTTGACCGGACACCTCAGCTAGTTTGCTTTCCGTGTCCCACGAGTTGAAGTCGCCACTGACGGCGATCAAGACTGCGGCCGACTTGCTGGACGCCACGGAGCCTCAACCTGAAACACCACCGGAGGAAGGCGCGAGGCCAAGCCCACGTAGCAGGTTGCTCAGGACTCTGAAGAGTGGGGTGGATCGACTCGAAAGGCTGACCCAGGAGTCCCTGGACTACGCGGCGATGCAGAGCGCCAACCTTGAGCTCAACATGGTCTCCATGGATCTTGATGAGATCGTGGAGGAAGCGTCTGGCTTGCTGGGCGCTGCCATGCGATCTCGGGACCAGGAGTTCTCGCTAAATGTAGCTGATGACGCTTCCAGGGTTACCGCGGACCCGGCTCGCGTGGAACGGATCATCACGAACCTCTTAAGTAATGCGCATAAATTCACGCCCGCTGGTGGATCCATAACCGTCGATATCTACAGCGACGATGACAGTAGATACATAAAGGTGTCAGATACAGGTGAGGGGATTCCGGCAGAGGAGCAGGAGCTTGTGTTCTCTCCATATTTCCGGAGCTCAAATGCAGACGGTCGCCAGCATGGCGGCACAGGATTGGGGCTGAGCATTGCCCGTTACCTGGCTGAACTTCATGGCGGCTCGCTGGACCTCGAGAGTGAGCTCGGGACGGGCAGCGTATTCACGCTCCGTCTACCGATATCAGAGGCTGCACCGGTCAATACGCCGGAACGTACCGACGTGAGCGCGTCTTTCCGGGCGGCACAGCCGGCCAGCGACTAGCGCTTCGGGTGCTAGGATTGGCGGAGTGATCGGCGTTTTCACCGATCCCATTTCTGAGCGCAAATCGGAGACCTATGGGCAAGACCTACTGGCTGCTCGTATTGACCGAAGAGAATTTCCGGGCCACAGCGGATCGGGAGTTCTCTCTCCAGGGTGTGGATACACGGCAGCGCCGCAAGGCTGTTCGGATGGCTGAGGAAGATCGGATGATGTTTTACATATCCGATCGTCAAGCATTTGCAGCATCCACTACGCTCACCTCTGATCACTTTGAGGACCACGAGCGTATCTGGAAAACTCACCGTGAAGAGGAAGACTTCCCGCATCGAGTCAAGATGCGATCAGATGTTGTAGTTGACGAAGAAAGATGGGTCGACGCTAACCAGGTCGGCCCGCGACTTGAGTACGTCCGCAAATGGCCACCGGAGATGTGGCCTCTCGCGCTGGTAGGTACCCTTCACATCATCCCCCAGCGTGATTTCACCATGCTTGAGGAAGAGTTGAAGCGGGCTAATATCGACCAGTCAAACCGTCGCCGTGGCAGAGGTAGACGCGGCAGACGCGGGCGTAGAAACCGTGGCGACAACCGACAACAGCCAGCCGCCGCTGCTACTCAGGACTAGGTTTCGCCAGGGACGAGTCAAACGTTGTTCCGCGCGACCACGCGTCACCTGAGGGAGCGCTCTCCGAACGAAAGCCCCAGCAGGGCTTAGTCGCGGTATCCGGATTCGGTGAGGCTGGACTTGATCGGGTCGTGGTCACCCTGCCCAAAGTTGCCGTCGTATAGTTCGGCCAGCCGTGAATTCTCGTCGTCCGGCACATCGCCGATATCGGCCGCTGCAAGAAACTCGTCCAATTGTTCGGTAGTGGTCATCGTGGGTATGCAAGACGCCACGATCTCCGGCTTAAGCACAAACTGGAGCGCAACCTGGGCAACGGTTCCGTCATTGTTTTCGAATAAGAACTGGACCTCGTCCAACTTATTCAGGCCCTTCTCCAACCATTCCTTCTTGCGGTAAGTGCGGTGATCATCCGGATCGAACTCAATCGGCTTGTCCCTGGTGTAAGTCCCATCCAGGAGGCCGGATGCATGGGGTACCCGACTGACGACGCCGATGCCCTCTTCCTGCGCCACCTCAATAAAGCGACGGCCGGGTTCCTGCTCGAATACGTTGTAGATGATTTGCGCCGGGACTCGGCGTTTCTGGAGCGTGTACTCGCCCTCTTCCACCCAACCGATGTCCGGTCCGACGGCGATACCGTAGGTCCGGATTTTCCCTGACTTCACGAGGCCTTCCAGGGTGTCGAAAAGGTCGTCTCGTTCGATCGCTGAAAGCCTGGCGTTGTGCGCCTGGTAAAAGTCGATGTAGTCGGTGCCTAGACGTTTAAGGGAACGGTTGCAGGCTTCGACCACAAACTCCGGATCCCAGTTCTGGGGTCGTTCTTTGTGACCCTCGCGAGGTGCCTCCAGGTCATACCCGAACTTGGTGCCGATCACTATTTCCTGGCGGTGGTCGGAGAGTGCGTCCTTCATGATCTCTTCGCCGTAGCCTTCGCCGTAGGTATCGGCGGTGTCGAAGAAGGTCACGCCTTTGTCGAATGCCCGGTTGAGCAGTGCTTCCCCGGAATCTTTGTCTACCGGACCCCACCAGCCTGTGGAAACACTCCACACACCGAAGCCGATGGTAGAAAGCTTGAGGTCTGTTCCGGCGAGGGTCCGGTATTTCAACGTTGGGCCTTTCTTGCGTCGGTGTTCAGGGACGCTGCAGTGATGGCTGGTATCAGGCGGTCGCTGGTACAGAGGCGATAGCGCCCCTGATCTCAGCGACCCGTTGTTCGAACTCTTCATCGGATAGCGCCGGAGTCATGTTGCCGAGTGCGACTTCGGACTCAAGATCTACCCATGAAGTACAGCCGCTGTACTCAGGAAGTACCGGCATCGTGGTCGGGTTTTCTATCGTGTAGCAGCGCAGGATGATTGCGTTTAACGGGTGAAGCGGTTTCCAGCGGACGCGCTTGAGTGCGAACCCGGGAGCCCAGATATGAAAGGGCTCT
>JABIGL010000086.1 GCA_018650185.1 Chloroflexota bacterium | reverse complement strand
TGGAAAGCGGTGCGAAAACAGGAGTACGGGTTCGCCCTGTATGACGACGTGACGCCCGTTCTTGATGGACTGCGGTCGGACGGGTTCGTCGTGGGTGTAGTGACAAATATGAGTCGGCCGGGTGAGGACGTCGCGTCCAGCATGGGTTTCGCCGGAAACGTAGATTTCACGCTGAGTTCTATGGACGTCGGTGCCAGCAAGCCAGATCCGAAGATGTTCCAGGCGGCGTTATCCCGCGCCGGGGTAGCGGCGGATCAGGCGGCGCATGTCGGAGATCAACTTGAAACCGACATAGACGGAGCGAGGGGTGCGGGGATCAACCCGGTGCTAATCGACCGTCACTCAGCGGCCATCGATTACGACGCATGTCCGCGCATAACAACGCTGACGGAACTTCCGGACGTTCTCGAATCGTTCGGGTCTTAGCCGATTAATTCCCGCCAGCGGCGGCACCGGCGTCCGCTAAGACTGCGAGGAACTGCTGCTGGAAGCGGGCCAATTCCTCTAACGTCCAGGTCAATTCTTCTCGCCACTCGGGATCTTCGCGATCGATCTCGAGTCGGATCTGCATGTGACCCACCGTTACCCCGCGGCCCAGTGCTTTCTGGAGTGCGGTCTTTGCACCACCGGTCGGTTCATCCAGCGAGAACGTTATGCGCTCATCCGTGGCGACAACGGCGTTCACGCCACAGGCTTCGGAAAGAATTCGAACCTTGGCGGTATAGAGAAGCACGGCGGTCGGACCCGGGACCCTGCCAAAACGATCTTCAAGCTCTGCTTCGAGTTCCTCGATCTCTGGGAGCGTCCTGATAGCGGCTAGACGCTGGTAGACATCCAACCGTTCGGCGAGGTCTTCGACGTAATAATCCGGGACAAGAGCCTCAACGCCGAGGTCGACCCGGGTGTTTGAGAAGTTCAGTTCTTCTTCGGGTGCGTCCTTGCCCTCACGCTGAGCACGTGCCACTTCAACAGCGCGGGCCAGTAGAGATGTGTATAGATCAAACCCGATGGCAGCGATGTGACCACTTTGCTGGTCGCCGAGGATGTTGCCAGCGCCCCTGATCTCCAGGTCACGCATGGCGACCTGGAACCCGGCGCCAAGTTCCGTAGCGGCGAGGATGGTGTTCAGGCGCTGATCAGCTGTCTCGGTAAGTTGTTTGCCCTGCGGCACGAGGAAGTACGCGTATGCCCGATTGGTCCCCCGACCAACACGGCCCCGGAGCTGGTAAAGCTGGGACAGCCCAAACGTGTCTGCACGATCTACGATCAAAGTGTTGACGTTGGGAAGGTCCAGACCGCTCTCGATGATCGTCGTGCAGACAAGTACGTCGTAATCGTGAGCTGCAAAGGAAGTCATGACCCCTTCGAGCTGATCCTCACGCATCTGACCGTGCCCAATACCTATGCGGGCTTCCGGGATCATCTGCTGAAGTTTGTAAGCGGTGTGCTCGATATTCTTGACCCGGTTGTGGACAAAGAACACCTGCCCGCCACGGTCCATTTCCCTGAGGACGGCCTCACGGATAAGGTCGTTGCTCTCTTCCGACACATAGGTCTTTATCGGCAGCCGTTCGTCCGGTGGCGTCTCCATAGTGCTCATGTCGCGCACCCCTGAAAGCGAGAGGTGGAGTGTGCGTGGGATCGGCGTTGCGGACATCGCAAGTACGTCGACCTCAGAGCGCATACGTTTGAGACGTTCCTTGTGGATCACACCGAATCGCTGTTCTTCGTCAATCACCACCATGCCGAGGTTCTTGAACGATACGTCCCTCTGCAGCATGCGGTGCGTGCCGATGCAGATGTCTACGTCGCCAGACACGACGCCGTTGATGATGCCTTTTTGTTCTTCATCTGACCTGAATCTACTCAGCACGTCGACGTTGACAGGGAACGCACTAAGACGCTCAGAGAAGGTCTCGTAGTGCTGCTGGGCGAGGACGGTAGTCGGCACCAGGATTGCGACCTGGCGGCCACTCTCCACGATCTTGAACGCTGCCCGGAGCGCAACCTCCGTCTTGCCGTACCCCACGTCCCCGCATACAAGTCGGTCCATAGGTCGAGGCGCTTCCAGATCGGCTTTAACGTCGGCAATAGCGGCGAGCTGGTCCGGTGTTTCCTCGAACGGGAAGCTGGCTTCAAGTCTGTCCTGCCACGGCGTATCGGGTTTCGCCTGCAACCCTTGAACAACTTCACGGGACGCGTACAGGGCGATTAACTCTGCTGCAATCTGCTCAGTAGCCTGTCGTACACGTGCTTTTGCGCGGGTCCATTCCTGTGTGCCCAAGCGGGTCAGACGGGGCGGGGCGTCTGCCGCACTACGATAGAGAGTCAGACGATCGACGTGTTCGGTTGGAACGTACAACCGGTCGTCATCCGCGTACTCGACGATTAGATATTCGCGCCCCTCACCCTGAGACGCTTCGGCTCCGATGAACTTACCGACCCCGTGTTCAACGTGTACGACAAATACGCCCGGCCGCAGGTCGCTCAACTTTGCGCCACGCCGAATTGGCCGTCGTCTCACGCGGCGACGTTCCTTGGAAACGCCAAATACTTCACGGTCAGTGAACAGCGTCAGCGGGCTTTCGCCGACCGGAGACATTACGAAGCCTTCGCGCAACTGCCCCTGGACAAACGTCGCGGTGCCCGGCTCGGGTTCTTTTAGCGTTGCGCCCGCTACCGCATGCGGAAGACCCTTTTCGTGGGCCATCTCCGCCAGACGTTCGGCGTGCTGAGTGAGAACCACGACCCGGTATCCGGCAGCGCGGCGCTTTTCGATCTCATCCAACGCGTTCTCTGTCACCCCGCCTGAGACAGGTGATATCTCAAATGGCAGTCGTTCCGCTGATCCCGACATTCGATCGTCATCTACACCGAACGGCGAAATGGACACAGTTCGTTTTCGGTCCCGTAAGGCATCCGCCATCAGGCCCCATTCGAGATGAGGTTGCGGGAAGTTATCCGGAATCTCGCCACGCGTGAACTTGGTAGAACGCAGTTGATCCAGACGTCGGTCCGCGGAACGGGAGGCATCTTCAATGGCAGAAGTACGCAGGGTTACAAGAAGAGCGCCCGGGGGCATGTAATCAAATAATGTGCCGTGGTTGAACAGGCCGGCGTAGTAGGCCAACTCGTCTCGCAGTTCCCCCCGGAGTATCCGGCCAAGCTCCTCCGTCATGCGATCTTCAACGCGGGCAGCACGGCCCGAGAAATCCAACCCACCGATCAGGTCTCGGACACGTTCGCCGTTGGCACGCACCGGAAGTGTCTCTTCCGCCGGGACGATGGTCACCGAGGTCGCTGGTTCCACGGACCGCTGAGTCTCCGGATCAAACACCCGGATGCTGTCTACCTCGTCGCCGAAGAACTCGATTCGGTAAGGCACATCGGACGACACCGGGAATACGTCGAGAATTCCGCCACGCCTGCTGATCGTCCCGGGTACCTCGACCGTGGGTTCGACTTCGTATCCAATCTCAACCCATGTATCGACCAGCGTGCCCGGTGCTGAAACGTCACCAACTTCCAGCCGGTAAGACCCGGAACGGAATGCTTTGGGTTCCAGGGTTTTTTGCGATGCCGCCAACGCAGAGACGACGATCAGGGGAGGCCGGGGAGCGAGCCTGTCTTCCAGCGCCGCAAGGGAGCGGATGCGCTGGTGTGTGGCTCCCCTGTCCGGTGTCAGGCGCTCATACGGAAGCGTCTCGTTCTCAGCGAACTGGTGTATCGGGGCGTCGTCGCCAAGCCACGTATATAGCTGATCCGTAAGTCTCCGGGCAGCTTCAGGCTGGGGCGTTACAACGACGACGGGCGCGCCGAATGAGCGCCATAGCGCCCCGACCGCATATGGTGTCGGGGCATCTGGCGCTATCAAGGTCTCCCGGGCACTGGGTCCCTGGAGACGTTCTATCAGCTCCTGAAATCGTTCACTCTCTGTGAGGAGAGGCAGGAGTGCTGAGAGGGTCATCCTGTCGTTTCTACTGACCTGTGTAGCACGCCAAAAAGACCAGCAACATGTGCTGGCCGGGCTAGTAATTGATCATAACAACACATCGGCGGACTTCGCCATCGTGTAGCGATGAATCACACCGGTGATTACACGGAATTTGGTGGTGGAATGGTCGGTATAATCCAACGTGGCGTGAATTTGTCCCGTCCAGACACGGGACCACAGCGCTTGTTTTTCGGCCCAGTACTACACCCCCGACGATTTCATCATGAGTGCACAGGGAAGCAAATCAGCGCGCGTTCAGGACCGTCGAAAACGGCTCGTAGTTAAACTTGGCACAAACCTGCTGACCGGCGGCAAAGAAACTCTGGATATTGAGATCATGACGGATCTCGTCGGCCAGATGGCGGCGCTGATACGAGACGGATACGAGATCCTTCTCGTGACCTCGGGTGCGGTCGCCGGTGGGCGTCGTGTTGTGGCAAGACGTCCCGGTACTGAACAACCACATTCCGGTGATGTGCCAGGCCGGCAGGTACTGGCCGCACTCGGCATGCCAGAACTTAT
>JABIGL010000033.1 GCA_018650185.1 Chloroflexota bacterium | reverse complement strand
CGCCTGCGCCAGAGAATTTTATGCCTGCCGTCTAACACGAGGCAGGACTAACATAATCCCTGGTACCGCTTCAGGGGGCAGGTCAGGTTCGCGTCGTCTATCTTCAAGCTGTTGATCGCCACGTGCTCGATCTGAAGTTCTCCCTGTTCTGGGATCGTCATGATGTCCTCCTCGGGACATTCGGGGTGGCGCAACGCAGATGGCTATATCGGAGAGATAACAGAGCATTTGCGTTACAATCCTTTAGGTATACGATCCCGTTCTCAGCAGTGAAAGTCGTTTGCGTTTGGTTAGCGTTACAGATCCTGAAGTTCCGTTCGATGCCATGGTGAGAAACCTGTTTATGCACGTGGGGCACAAGCCCGCGGATGGCTTCGTGCTTAGTGATCTCCACGTTCCGGCGCCGGGAATCTCCGGTGACGATGCCAAGCCGGTCGATCTCGGCAACGACGTGCAAGAAGAGTGGATAGTCCCGAGAGGCGCACAAGAAGAAATCACTACCCCGATTTCTGACGTGGGACTTCACCGCAATTTTGCAAAGCTAAGGACGGCGGACGACATCCTCCAGTTCGCCTCAGAGTGGGGCTATCTCGGCGTGTCAACGCTCCTGCACCGACCTGACCTCCCGGGCTCAGTCGTGCCAGGCGAGCAGTTACACCGATGGAGGAAGGAGATCCGAGATATGCATGCCCTGGTTGCCCTGCAGGACATGCTGAGAGGGCGAGACCTGGCAGAACTCAGTCGCTTTGTCATCTGGCGGGAGGGCGGGGTCTACATGGAGTATTTCGTCATCGAACGCGACGACGGCCTGGCGCTCGATGAAAGAGCTCCCTGGGAAGATGTACTGGCTTCGGGAGACTCGGTATCGGAGGGCGGTAAGGCTCGGCTGGTTGGCGGCAACCTGGCCGAGATAGCTTCTCGTACCCGGGAGCCCGAAACTTTTGCGAGGCTAGACCCCCTCGATCCACTGGGGGCCACCGGAATCTACCTCTCAAGAGAGGTAAACAGACGTCTCCGTATGCGGGCTTCCCCCCAGGTTCTCCCGATACGCGGTGGTGAGTGGCGCCTTGTTTTACCGACCCTGCGGGACTTGATGTGGCTTCAGTTCATGTGGGAGCTAACGCCCGGTTCAGGCATCACCTACTGCTTGTACTGCGGCAAGCAAATCGAGGGTGGATCTCAGGCGCGGCAGTACTGCGGTAATACCTGTCGGGGGTCGGCGAAACGGGATAGGGACAGGGCCGCAGCAGCATACCAACTAATAGTGGACTCATAACGATTGGGCGGGTAAGTAAGCCTTACTTGTGCTTAGTCACTGGCAACTTACTACTGACCGAGGAATCGGCTGTCTGACTCCATTCCATCGACGTCGACGTACTGCCTTTTAATCCGCTGATCGGTAGATCGTCGGCCAGATATTCAGGTCCAACAGGGCCTACATCACCTCAGGCGGCACCGGTCGAGATGAGTTCTACTTACCGTCCCACCAGGTCCACCAAACGTCATTAAAGTTCGAACCTCCGTCTCTTCATTATTCCGGAGGGCATTCTCATCCGCCCGGAAGCCTTCGCATCACATCGCGACCAATGGTGCCTCACGTCCTTATTGGTCTTTATGCCCTCCGGGCGTTTCCAACCGGCATCGAGTGATCTCAACAGCTAATATCCTTGGCGCATCGTCTGTGGGTTGTTGGTTTGGAGTGTCAGGCGGATAGCTGAAATTCAACCCTCTGACAGACATAAAAGGTTTCCGGAACACATGTCGAAGGAGAGCTCGATCGAATCGCACAACATCGTGATCATCGGTGCCGGTTCTGCCGGTCTGTCGACGAGTTATTTCCTAACCGAACACAACATCGGTCATGTTGTTCTTGAACGAGGCCTGGTCGGCAATACCTGGGATGTTGAGCGGTGGGATGGATTTCACCTGGTGAATCCCAACTGGGCCGTTCGCTTACCCGGATTTCATTACGCAGGCACCGAGCCCGACGGCTATCTCTCGAAGAAAGAGACAGTCGACTATCTACGGAACTACGCGAACCATTTCGATGCTCCGGTGCGGCCAGGTATCGAGATCAAAAAACTTGAGCGTGTGGACGACAAATATCTCCTGACCGCCAGCTCCGGTGAGAGACTCCTGGCCGGTTGTGTTGTTGTTGCTACAGGGGCTTTCGGGGTTCCCAAGATTCCTGATTACTCCGCTGTATTATCCGGCTCAATTAGCCAGATCCACTCAGCCGAATACAAAAACCCGGCGTCGCTGGCGGAAGGCGGAGTGCTTGTTGTTGGCTCGGGTCAGTCTGGGGCACAGATCACCGAAGAGTTGCATGAAGCAGGCAAGACGGTCTGGTTGTCGGTCGGAAACGCTGGGAGACGCCCGAGACGATACCGCGGACGTGATTCATCATGGTGGAACTACACGATGGGCGGCTTCGACAAGACAATCGAAAACGTCGAGTCGATTGACGATGCCCGATACGGGGCTTCATCCCACACGAGTGGAGCCAGAGGTGGGCACGATATTTACCTCCGCCAGATGGCCAAGAATGGCGTGATGCTGGTGGGCCCGGTAATCGGAGGGAATGACGATTCACTCTCACTACGAACCGACCTCACCGAGATCTTGAAAGCTGTGGACGAACACCCGGTTAACTGGAAGCGCGACGTTGACGCGTATGTGGAGGAATACGGGATTCAGGTCCCGCCTGATGACACAGTCGACCCGCCCGATATTCAAGACTGGCCCAAAGGCGAGAGTCCTGATTCGTTGAATCTGGTGGAAGCGGGAATAAAGACGATTATCTGGTCGACCGGATTCAAGTACGACTTTGACTGGATCAAACTGCCGATCACCGGAGAGCACAATTATCCGGTTCAGCTCCGAGGGGTCACCGATTACCCGGGTCTTTACTTCATGGGCTTGCAGTGGATGTACGGCTCGAAATCAGCTCAGTTCATCGGCGTAGGCGAAGATGCCGAATACGTTTCGGGTCACGTGGCACGGTTGTTTGGGTAGGTATTGGCTATAGGAAGTTGTAACGAATCTCCGTAACGGATTCACCCGGAACCCCCCTTCCGAGCTCGCTGCAGAGCTCGACACTCCTGAAACTTACGTGTCCCCATAAGGAGATCATGTCAGCGGGACGATGATCGAGACGGCATTTGCCGCCATCTCGTACTGCCCAGTTCAACTCAGATTAAACGGGTTGAGATGAGTTCTACCCACCGTTCCGCAAAGTCCACCAAACGCGCCTGACCGGTCTCTGATCACCATGTGATCCCCCTTCTGCGCGGGTCCTTCTTCCTACGACCGGGTCAACTGCTCAAGAGTGCGCAGCACGAATCAACACGTTTTCCTCATACCAGTTTGTGATTCTCTTCACGCATCCCTCACGGATCCTCATGAGGATTGCAATAGCTGCCGCGAATTGAATACGAACCATCGGATCACCTGATTCTGCCGGGAGGGATGCATGGCACCCGAGATCAATCGTCGCGATTTCATGAAAGTCGGCGGGGCCGCCGGTGTTGCGGTAGTAAGCGGTTTGATCTTGAACCGGGTCGGGTTCCTTCATGCGCAGTCGGGTATAGATAGCCCTCTCTCTTTCTACCCAAATCGTGACTGGGAATCTGTCTACCGGGATCAGGACCGGGTCGACCGCAAGTTCTCATGGGTTTGCGCTCCGAACGACACACACAACTGTCGTCTTAACGCCTCGGTCCGTAACGGCGTGATCACTCGCATTGAGCAGCCGTACGACATCTCCGAGTATGACGACATCTACGGCAACCACGCCACAGCCAACTGGAATCCGCGCGGCTGCCTGAAGGGCCTCGCCTACTCACGACGTGTCTACAGCCCGTCCCGGATCAAAGGCCCGGTAGTGCGAAAAGGCTGGAAGGATTGGGCGGACGCCGGATTCCCCCGCGGGCCGGATGGCGTGGTCGACCGGAAGTACATGAAACGTGGCGAAGACGAATGGGTCGGAGCTTCGTGGGACGACGCCCAACGGTATGTCGCCCTCGGGATGCAGAACATCGCGACTACGTACAGTGGGGATGATGGGGCCGAGTATCTCCGGCAGCAGGGCTATCCAGAAGAGATGCTGGATGCGATGAAAGACCCGGACGGCGACTACGCCGGGACACGCACCATCAAGATGCGCGGGGGCATGGCGTTTCTTGGTGCGACGCGGCTCACTGCTGCATACCGATTCGGCAACATGCTGGCCTTGCTGGACAACGACATCCGCGGCAAGGGTCCAGAAAAATCTATGGGCTCGCGTGGGTTCGACAACTACGCCTGGCACACGGACCTGCCACCGGGCCACCCGATGGTCCACGGGGCGCAGACCTTTGACCAGGAGTTCAACGACTTTGCGAACTCTGACCTGATCGTGATGACCGGCCTCAACCTTGTTTCTAACAAGATGGCTGACCCGATCTGGTGGCAGTCTCTCATTGAGCGAGACGGCAAGATCGTCGTCATCTCCCCGGAGTACAGCGCATCTGCACCCAAGTCCAACTACTGGGTCCAGATCCGGGCCGGTTCCGACTCAGCGCTCCACCTAGGTCTCGCCGGCTACATGATGCGGCAAGGGACCTACAAAGCCGATTACATCAAGAAGTTCACCGACTTCCCGACCCTTGTCCGCACTGACACGCTCAAGGTCTTGCGTGCTGAAGAACTCCCAAACCCAACGCTAATCGACCCGGGCGACACCTGGCTTGAAGGCGACGGTGAGCCAGTTCAGACCATGCCGGACGAGCTCAAGACGAGCCCGGTGATGATGACCAACGATGGCTCTCCAATTGCCATGACTCGTACCTCTGTCGGGAGCTTCATGGAGGATGGACTCGGCGGTGAGGGTCTGAGTCTTGACGACATCGAGCTGGACTGGTCCGGGACCGTTATGACATCAGACGGGCCGGTCGCCGCGCGCACCGTATTCAACCTCTACATGGAGATGACTGAGGAGTACACGCTCGAAAACACCGAAAAACTCACAGACATCCCGGCTGCCACGATCAAAAAGCTTGCCGACGACATCATCGCTGCTGAGAACGTCGGCTTCCTGACCGGCATGGGCTCCAATATGTACTTCCACAACGACCTGATCAACAGGACGCAGTACTTGGTGGCCACACTATCCGGCAACGTCGGCAAGCCCGGTGGAAACGTCGGCAGCTACGCCGGCAACTACAAGGCTCCGGTATTTAACGGTCTGCCTTCCTACATCATGGAAGACCCGTTTGACCAGACGATGGACCCGGATGTGGACGGCCAGGACATAAAGAAGCGCGTCTACCTCAAATTTGAGTCGGTCCACTTCTGGGACCACGGCGACGCCCCGCTGATTATCGAAACGCCCAAAGAGGGTCGCGTCGTCTTCACGGGCGAAAGCCACATGCCGACCCCGAGCAAGATCATATGGGCGGTCAACGCCAACCTCCTTGGTGTGGCGAAGTGGCACTACAACCAGATCGCCAACGTCCAGCCCAAGCAAGAGATGTGGGTGGCCCAGGACTACGAATGGAACATGACCTGCGAATACGCAGACATCGTGTTCGCCGTGGACTCATGGGTCGAGTTCTCACGGCCGGACATGACGGCCTCTTGTACGAACCCATTCGTCCAGATGTTCCCGCGCGGCGGCATCAAGAGGCTCCACAACACCAAACAGGACATTGAGGCGTTTGCCGGTGTTGCCGAAGCACTGACCGATCTCACGGGCGAAGAGAGGTTTGCAAAGCACTGGAAGTTTGTCGGCGAAGACAACGTAGAGATCTACCTGCAACGGATTATCGACGCCAGCAACACGTTGCGCGGCTATAACGCCCGCGAAATGATCGCCGCAGACCGCGGATTCCTCGCCCTGTTCCGTACTTACCCACGAATCCCGGGCTGGGAGCAGATACAGGAAAGCGCGCCATTCTTCACCCGTACAGGACGTATGGAGATGTACCGGGAAGAGGACGAGTGGATCGACCAGGGCGAGAACGTCATGGTCCACAGGGAACCCATTGAGGCAACCCCGCACCAGCCACGCGTGATCATCGCCCCTCCAGGGCTTGAGACGCTCCGGCCAAAGGACTACGGGATTCCGGCGGCGGACACGACGGATGCCAAGTCCCTCTACAACGTGATCATGCAGACGGATGAGCTCCTGGCCACGACAAACCCGTTGCACGCCAAGGGACTCAAGTTCCACCTGTCCACACCCAAGCCGCGGCATCGGACCCATTCATCGTGGAGCACCAGTGACTGGAACGCCATCTGGTCCAGCAACTTCGGCGACCCGTATCGGCGTGATGTCCGGACCCCGTGGGTCGGTGAAGAAGAGATGGACATCAATCCGGACGACGCCAAGGAACTGGATATCAAGGACGGCGACTACGTCTGGGTAGATGCCAATCCGGAAGATCGGCCGTTCATCGGCCATGAAGACCGGCCTGAGCTGGCTGCGATAGCGCGGCTCATGGTTCGGGTCCACTTCAACCCATCGATGCCAAGCGGAATGTTGATCATCATCCACGGCGGCCACGCGGCCACGCACAGATCAAAAGCTGCTCAGGAGGCCAATCCAGACGGACTGAGCCTGACCGACACCGGCTACATCTCCACATTCAGGAGCGGCTCGCAACAGAGTGCTGTTCGGTCGTGGTTGCAGCCGACACAGATGACCGAGTCACTCGCCCACAAGGACTTCTTTACCAACAAGATCCTGAAGGGCTACACCGTTGACACACACACACCAACAGGCGCTCCGAAAGAAGTGCTCGTGAAGGTGACACATGCGGAAGACGGCGGCATCGGTGGTGAAGGCGCATGGGCGCCTGCGACGCAGGGCTGGTCGCCGGGTAACGAGAGCGAGGACATGATGCGGTTCCTCACCGGTGGCTTCATAGAAAACGCGTAGGGAGGAAACACATTGGCAGACAAAGTTCACCCACTAATCAGGTCGGCCGATAAGCCGGTCGAAGAGACGGATCCGTTCGATGCCGTCGCCATGCGTGTACCGGTCCCAGACCGAGAGCAGGGCCTGATCGACGCAGCGCGGTGTTACGTGGAAGAGCTGATCACTATGGATTACACGGATCTGATGATCACGATGCTTTTCCGGAAGCCCTTCTACATGGGGCTCTACCCCGTTTACAAGGACCACGGCGAGGAATTCGTCGTCAAGCTGATCGCCGACTGCCGGACTGAGTTGGCTCGCACCGGAACCTACCCTCGTTAATTTGGCGCTAATTTGGCGTTAACCGGGAGAAGTAACTAAATGCCCAAGGTCTATAACTGGCAGATCGACCGGGAGATGGACTACCCGTACGAGGAGTCCCGACCGGACAAGCAGTTCGCAATCGTCTTCAACATCAATCGCTGTATCGGCTGTCAGACCTGCACCATGGCCTGTAAGAACACCTGGACCTACTCAGAAGGCCAGGAGCAGATGTGGTGGAACAACGTTGAGACCAAGCCCTACGGCGGTTACCCGCAGAACTGGGACAAGAAGCTGTTGACCTTGCTTGGACCGGGTAGCTGGTCCGGCTCTGAGTTCGGTGGCGAGACTATCTTCGAGCAAGCGCCTGCCGGTAAGAACGTTCTCGGCCACATGCCCACTGAAGAAGACTGGGCACACCCGAATATCTATGAGGACACTCCCTCCGGGTCACTCGACCATGGCACGGAGCTGCCGGAGCACGACCCCTGGATGTTCTACCTCCAGCGGACCTGTAACCACTGCACCTACCCGGGCTGTCTTGCCGCCTGCCCGAGGAAAGCGATCTACAAACGTCCAGAAGACGGCGTCGTACTTGTGGACCAGGAACGTTGCCGAGGTTACCGAGAGTGCGTCCAGGGTTGTCCTTACAAGAAGGCGATGTACCGGCCGACTTCCAAGGTCAGTGAAAAGTGCATCGGCTGCTACCCGAGGATCGAGTCCGGCCAATCGTCACGTTGTGTGGTGGGTTGCGTGGGCAAGATCCGCATGCAAGGCTGGATCAGCCCACCTGACCAGGCCGACCCGGACAACCCGATCGATTACATGGTCCACGTGGCGAAAATCGCCAAGCCGCTGTACCCGCAGTTCGGGACGGAGCCGAACCTGTACTACATCCCGCCGCGCTGGGCACCACGGGACTTCCTCAAGCAACTGTTTGGCCCGGGCGTAGATGAGGCCATAGACACCTACCAGAAACCGGACGACAAGCTGTTCGGCCTTCTTCGACTATTCGGCACCACCGAAGACATCATCGAGAAGTTTGAGGTAAGAGACCGTACGGCGATCGCCTTCGACGGGGCCGGTCGAGAGATTCTCCGCATGCCGTTCGACGAGCCGCTCATTGTTCGTGATCGGATCGACACGCAGTTTGCCATTCAGAGGTTCAACGAGCCGTGATCGACCACCACGCGCCAGATAAACGAGACACACAGCAATCCGGAACAGGGGGCCGGCCTTGAGGTTCGTAATCGCCATCCTCGGAGTTTTGTTCGCCGTGGCCGTGGTGGTCACGGTCGGACGGGGCTCACTCGTCAGTGCCGCGCAAACAGATCTGCGGTCTGTCTACATCGACTCGGAAATACCGATAGGAGACCCGGAGTCGGCCCTCTGGGATGACGTGCCGTCCGTCCAGGTACCACTGAGTGGGCAGGCCATCACGTCCCCGGTGTCGATCAATTCTGCCATCGATACCGTGACCGCCCGCTCACTCCACAATGGGAACTGGATAGCGTTCCAATTCGAGTGGGAGGACGATACCAAGGACGTTGGTGGAAGGGTTTCGGACTTCCGGGATTCGGTCGCCATTCAATTACCACTGGGTGGGAACGAACCGTTCGTGTGCATGGGTTTTGCCGATGCCGCGGTCAACATCCTCCACTGGCGTGCTGACTTCCAGCGTGACATCGAGGACGGTGTTCCGAATATCAACGATATCTTCCCGAACGCCGCCGCCAATATCTACCCGGGAGAGGGTGATGTG
>JABIGL010000082.1 GCA_018650185.1 Chloroflexota bacterium | reverse complement strand
TAATCAGGACGCGACGGGCATTACTGATTACGCCTTCGTCTATCGACTCAATTGGACCGATCAACGACGCCAACCGTTGCCCCCATCCCGGTCGCGGCGGTCGTGATCGTCACAACGGTTCGCCTCGTTCTGTTTCACGCACGCCGGTTCAATATCTCCTGCCGCGACCGCGACTCATAGTCGGGATCTTCGGCGTCGGGATGAATGTCGCCGGACCATCCACAGATCCCGAAGTAGCAGTCATATCCTCCCGCACCTGTCGTCGCGTTCTGGATTGACACTACCCAGTCCGGACGTTCCCGAACATGAAACGGTGACCCACATCGCGGACAGTGAATCGGTCTACTCATCGCCATTCTCCCGCCGCAACCGTCTGTCGACTTCTGTTGCACGCATTACTTCGCCATCCCCCGAAGCGTTTGATCGTGGGTACTTCATCTCTTGACCAACGCAGAACATACGTTCTATTATTAACGTGTAGCGGTCAGCGACCACTCTCGATAACGGATATCCACGGGAGGAATACGCTGATCGGTGAACTCAGCTCTCGTACGGTGCCGAGTTCGCACAGAGAAACGGGCCTCCTAGAGCCCATTGGGTCCCTACCGGGCTTGGGCACAATCGCACCGAAAAAATAGACGGTAAGAACCGGGTCGCGGAGACGTACTTGGTACCAGTGGACCTTCGAGATCGGGGGGCTGGAGAGACGTCCGCCGGGAACTGCCGAGATAGAAACATCGCCGGACATTCCGTCGAGACGATGGTCAGTCGTATCCACCCATAAAGTGGCACGCCAGACAGACGGTCGCCTGCCCGAAGCGCAAGAAGCAACCGGGCTCCTTCTCAAAAAACCGTATGTGTAGCGCACCCTGAGGTTCTCGAAGGGTCCAATCACTCGGCGACACTGAAGGACAAAAGTCGACACAGGCACCGACAAACACAGCGTAGCTATGCCTCCGTCGCAAGCGGAGAACCGGTGCGATAGTGCCCTGAACCCGCGTCCAACAATTTACCCCCTCTCCCCAACGCGTGAGAGGACTGGGTTGAGGGGGTCGAGGCCGAAGGCCGAGTCTTGAGTGCCCTGGACCCACGCCCGCCAATTTCACCGTACGGGGGGCTTGCTCCACCCGTTACGCAATAAGGAATATCGACAAGTGACACTTCCTATGCCGGAATAGCTTTCTACATGGAAACATTTGTCGTAAATGCTCCAGCGACCGTCGCTCTTGAGCAGGTCCACCGGATCCAGGAAGGTCATCCCGAGACAATCATCCCGCACCTCGACTGCCGGATGCTGCGGGAAACTGTTTTAACCCCTGTGAAACCTTCCAACGGTGTGACTCAGACAGGTGCAATTTTTCACAGCAAACGTCGTGTACAACCTGATCGATCGGAGCATTCAGTTCAACACAGCCCCGATGACATTGGCGGTCGAAAATACTCCGGCGATTGAGTTGTCAGACGTCTGTAGGAAGATCACTCCGCTTTCACTGAAACTAAGTTTCGTGGCTGTCGAGACTTCGATCTCCACAACGTCGCCATCGGGAGTCAGGTAAGTAACAGTAGCCGACATGGATTCCCTCTCTCGCTCGTTCTCATCAATGCGACATTGTCCGCTACTTCGTTTCATTCGGTGGTGGCTGACCAGACCGTGATCCTGGCCTACGACCGGCGGCAGGGGAAGAGGCCCGGGACGAGCGATCCGGCGGCATGGCCAGCCGGTAATTCACGCTCAATCAACCGCTTACCCCGCCGGGACCAGGAGAGCGCGTCTCGTTGCCGTCAAAGTGACCCAAAGCTAGCGCAGGGTGCTTCGTGTGTGGTCACTAATATCGGGAACAAGGACAGAGCCAAAAGGTGACGGGACCTCAGTCGGGCTAGCTTTCTACGTGGAATAGCTTGTTGTAGATGGTCCACTGGTCATCACTCTTCAGCAGATTCAACGAATCCAGGAAGGTCATACCGAGATAATCGTCCCGCACCTGGACCGCCGCAGTGTTACCGGCAATCACCATCGACACGATGTCTATCCGGTCGGAGTCACCCTTTTCTTTTGGTGACGGCTGCTGCGCCGTCACAAACCCGGCGAAATCATCGACCGACATCTCATGCAGCCCATCTTCCAGGTAGCCGGTGATTTTGGCGTTGGGATGAAAAGCAGCGTGAACCTTGTCCGCGCTGGATTCATACATGCATTCAAAATACGTTTGAACCGTGTCTCTTATTTGACTTTCGTCGCTCATCACCGTGTTCCTTTGACCATTTGTAAACGTTGGCCGCATCGCGGCCAGCGAGTCTACATGACCCTTCACTCACCAACCGCAACTACTCGTCCCGTTTTGTTGCGGTACAGATCGGGATGTCTCGGTCGCATATCGGCACCGATCAGACTCAGAATCGACTACTCACACCGAGGTCACCCACCTCGGCACCTCGAACGGGCATTCCAGTCCTCTCCGGCCAGGACACGTCAGGCGTTAATGAGGGAGAAGATACGCGCTCGTTCCACTCGTTCCTCTGAACTTCCGGCGTTGGACAGCGTGACGACAGTGTCGGCGTACCCATCAACAAATTTGCGTCGTAATACGTCGCGAACTCGGGTATCGGTAGGTTGTGATGCTGGAATCAATGGTTCTGGGTTGAGTTCAACTTTTGGTTGTCTATTACAACAGCACGATTCTGGGTCGACTCTGATCGGCGAGACGTTTCTCCCTGGATCGTTTCGGTCACACTTGCCCACGCTTGGGATCGGTCAACTGGTAACTAAGATCCACCAATAGGAGAACCGACAACTCCTACGGCCAGTTCAACCCAAAGCAAGGCCAGGGCGAGCAGGATCGAAATGATCACGATCACTCGTCGGACAGATGTCTTGAAGTTCGGTCTCATACGATCACCACATTCATGAATCCACGGAAAGTTACCCGGGCGACGCTATCAGGGATCCGTATCCATGCCGGTTCCGTCGCCGACTGTCCGGTACATGCACCGGCCCGTGAGAGCGATCCGGAAATGGTAGTAACAGGCGTTCCTTATCTAGGCTCCATATCGTGCGTCTAACCTGCGAGTCATGGTGATTAAGAGAGGTTGAAAGTCGTTCCTTAGCCAGAACGTTGATCCCTCCGGATTCGACGTCTCGAAGTCGACAGTGCAGTAGGGGCTGCCCGTCTCGACGACCCACCCGAGTACTGCGTCGAGCAATGCATTCGCCGACCCACTTCCGCGAAACGAAGGATCAAGGAAAGCACCCTCGATTTGGGGTAACGACGGGTACTTCAGGGAGCTAGGCCGCTGGGGACCGTACTCCGCACTCATAAAGCCAGTAATAGCGTCTCCCTCACGACTCACCCAGATACTCTTCGTCGGTTCAGTTATCCAACTAAGGTCGTAGGTATGTCCGCCGCTGAAACGACCGAAACTTGCGGGTGACGCGGGGCGATAGACCGGGGCTTGATCAAGGTGGTCGGTTAGTTTTGCATCCAGCGCGTTGACCCGGTCTAACTCTGTTGCGGTAGGTTGGGATACTTGAACCGCTGACGTACCAGGCTTAAACCCATCTACAACTCTCCCGCCATCGATCAGGTGGTGGCCGAAACCTTTTTGTACAAAACAGTCATGGGCAGATTTTTCATCCGCGAACACGATTGTCATGTGGAGAGACGATTCTGGCCTCCCGCCGATCCGGCACCACCTCGTGTACAAATTCCCGGTCAGGTCCCCAGCAGAGCCTGCCTTCGTGGCATGAGCCCACTCCGGGGTGAACGACATATCGAGACCACCCATACCCGTGGTTTGCCGTCCCAGCAGATAACCGACCATCTCACCATCTTGCTCGGCTACAACACCGTGGCCGGTCGATAACCACTCCGAGATCAGAGGGAGGACGGCATCATCCGAAATCAGTGTCGGAGGGTGCAGGGGATTCTTTGATCTCCGATCCTTGTAACGCTCAACGAAAAGCGATGTGGCGTCCGATGTATCCGCCTTAAGCATCTCTCTAAAAATCATGGACAACGGTGCAGGTCCTTTGAGGTTGGATGCCTATGTAATTCGCGTCATTGGCTCGGATTCCTTTACCGGAGACCTCGACCACCGGTAAAGGAGCCAGGAGGGTTAGGGAAGGAACGGAGACAGTCACTTAATTGGATGTTCCCAGCAGCTCCTCAAACCCGACTCTACGGACGCCCAGCTCTCGCTCGATTTGCCCCTGCGACCGTCGGTCACGTGTCTGAACATTATCGACCGGATCAATCAGTACCGTGCGTTCCGGCGCTTGCCACGGGACTGAAATTCCTCATCGGATTTGCGATCATCCCACTTTGGCGGGTGACATTGACTCCGTCGACCCACTCCGGGTGGTCCAAATTTCCGGGCTCACCGGCCGAACCTATTTTGCGGAGGGATCGACCTCGGTCGTGTCCTTCAGGATCCCGAGTAAGAGAGTCATCGGAGGGGAAACCTCATGGTGAAATCAGACGGTGGCCAGTAACGGGCGATGACCTGTCCGGTAATAAGGTCCGAGTTCACGAATCCCCAGGTCCTGGAATCATTGGACCGCCCACGGTTGTCACCGAGCACAAAATAGCTGTCTTCTGGCACGATGACCGGAAAATTCAGTCCCCCACTCAATCGAGTTGTCCCTTCCTCAACAAGCGCCGCGCCAGATATGAAAACCTGACCGCCTCGAATATCTATCTCATTGCCGGGAACGCCAATGACCCTTTTTATCGTGAGCGCGTCGTTCCCACCTGGAATCTGGAAAACGACCAGATCTCCAAATTCGTAATCCCCGAACCATCTGGTCGACAACACCAGATCCCCATCGCCCAACGTCGGGTCCATGGATCCTCCGGCCACTTCGAAAGCCTGGGTTGCTTGCCGTGCGATAACGATTAATAGCGCTACCTGGATAGTCGTGTAGGTGGCCGCGGCGTACGAGCGATGACGCCAGTTCAATCTCCGGACCCAGAGATAAAGGGCCCAGACCCATGTAATTGGTGTCGGGATCAGACCTATCAACACGATCAACCACCATCGTGACGTCAATGGCGTCTTCATAGTCTCGCTCAATGACTCCTCCAACTCGTCGTGGATCATCAACTCTCGACGGTCGGAATATACAACGGATCAGACGTCACCAATCGTTGCAGGCATGCGACGAAACACTTCTCCCTGTTCTGTCCCAAATCACCTAATTTGATCCGGTCCCGCGGGGCCGGTCAATTGGGGTCCTATGCGTCTGCTTCGAATGTGGACAACAGAATTCTCCACCCTGCATCTGTCTTTACGGCGTTGTACGAATGATGCCAGGCCATTGCAATAGAGTCATCTTCTCGACATTGCTCCCAAGTGACTGACACGAGGGCGCTGTGTTTTCCAAGTGAAACTACCTTGAAGTCTTTTGCTTTTGGATTCTTTACTCCGTTCTTTTGGAAGAGCTCCAGCCGTGGACGGTGAAATGTGCTGATGTCTTCAGCATTGTTGAACAATGATGCTGTCCCGTCTGCGCCCAAAAAAATACACGGGAGGTGAAAGAACTGATTTACCTCATCCACGTTGCCGGTCTCACGGACGATTCTTTCCCAAGTGGAACGGTACTGTTCAATCAGCGTTTGTAGTTCTTTTGTCATGTCAGCCTCCGATCAGCGCGTGGTCGTGTCCACCTTGTGGCTTGATCGATGGGCACACTACTACACCATATCGAGGTGATCGAGTCCCGTATCCGAAGTGTCCAGATTTCACTTCGATGTGAAACTCTTCGCCTCGTTTTGTTGCACGTATGGCGCCCGGTACGGTCAAGAATCTTTAACCCGCACCGCCACAGCCAGCCCTTTCGAATGAACGAAGTCACGTCGAGAGCGGCGATCAGCCGAGGCGCGTTCCAACCACGACGTCGATCCGCAACGACGCCGTTTACTTAGGTGAGCACCTCAAACTGCCCATATGGACCTCACCCACCAACACACACCGGGCGTTTTTGTAGGTGAAGAAGAGCGCTCGCTCCACGCAGTCTTCCGACGACCCTCCGTCGTGCGGCGTGACGACCACGTTGTTCATATTCAGGAGTGAGTTATCCAGGTCATCGGCAACCAGCGACTCGGCCGGCTCCAGTCTGTATGCGTCCAGATTCAGGTAGAAATCGACGCGACTCGTCAGTGATCACTAATGAGACGAGATTGTCCGACGATAGACCGGATTCGCACAGCGAGGTCCATTCCTAGCGCAGTTGGTAGTGGTTTTTTGAATCTGATCGCACCACGCCACAGCGTCTCAACACGGCAACAAAGGGAGCGGCTACCGTACCGCCGCTCCCTATTATCGACTCGTTCGTCTACCTGATCCCTTACGGAATCTGGATGACCGGGCACACGAAGGAAGCAACTGGAGCGCTCACGGTCGCATCCCCGGCAGAGATAGCGGCCTCGACCTCTTTGG
>JABIGL010000079.1 GCA_018650185.1 Chloroflexota bacterium | reverse complement strand
TTGACGGCTCGGAAGCACCGGAAACGTCAGACTCCGACACCCGCGACCTCATCCTGCGGTCCACCTGCCGTCTAGGTAGCATCACACGATGACCACACCCACCGCACAGCAACCCGATGTCCGCGCCAATCCGGTATATCTCCCAGTCATTGACGCCGCAAGGATGACCCTTCTTAAGGGTTATACGGTCCCCGACCGCATATGGAACCACCCCGTCCATCTCATTCACCCGCGTGCCTCGTTGATCTCATCTCGTAACGTAGATGCTGCCCGGCGTGCCGCGTCCGCAAAGTCTGAGGCATCTTCCGAGGCGTAGATGATGCCTCGGGACGACGAGATCATGACCCCGCGGCCATCCGAGTTAACGCCCGCCTGCGTCGCCGCCTCAACATCGCCCCCCTGCGCACCCACGCCGGGGATTAAGAACGGCATATCGGGGTGCTGTGCCCGCAACTCCGTCATCTCCCCGGGGTAGGTCGCTCCGACCACAATCCCGAGATTGCCCCGGGTGTTCCATTCCGCCGTCAGCCGTGCCGTGTGTTCGTACAGCTTCCCTTCGCCGGAGTCGCCAGCCAACTTGAGGTCTTGTAGCTCCGCCGCTCCCGGATTGGAGGTCCGGCAGACAATGATTGCCCCGCGATCCGGGTCTTCGATAAATGGTTCGACCGATTCGAGTCCGAGGTACGGATGAAGCGTGACCGTGTCGAAGTCCCACACATCAAACATAGCTTTTGCATACGCGGTCGCGGTGGAGCCAATGTCCCCCCGCTTGCAGTCACCAATCAAGACAACGTCCGGGGCGACATCCTTGATGTGGGAAATCGTTTTCTCAAGCGCCCGCAAACCGTCCAATCCAAGCGCCTCGTAGAAGGCAAGCTGGGGTTTGTATGCGCAGACAAGGTCACCCGTGGCATCGACGATGGCGTTATTGAATTCGGCAACGTCTGCAACCGCCATCCGACGGGGATCAGGGTCGAGACCGACGCATACCAGCGAATTACGAGTACGCGCCACCGTGTCCAGCTTTTCGACCCATCCCGTCATTCCAGATAACCTTCTATAAATAGTTGTTGCGCGGGCTCGTCTGTGCGAGTCTCATACGAGTATAGGACTCGCACACCCGCGTGACCGATCGCCGGTCCAGCCGAACAAGAATTACCACTTCCAAATTTGAGATTGAACTATTGACCACGCCTGACTCGGCCAACGTACGGTCCCTGTACGACCGACTTTTCGATGCGTACGGCCCGCAACACTGGTGGCCGGGTGATAGCCCGTACGAAGTGATCGTCGGCGCAATCCTCACCCAGAACACCAACTGGACTAACGTCGAGAAGGCACTCGCCGCTTTACGCGCCGCGGACGTTTGGTCTTTCGAGGCGATCCGTGTGACGGAACGCAGCGCTCTGGCAACCCTGATTCGGCCGTCCGGCTATTTCAATCAGAAGGCTCGCAAGTTGCACGAGTTCGCATCGCTGATCTCAGACGATTTTCGGGGTCAACTAGATGACCTTCTGGATCTCCCGATGGCAGAGCTACGGACCACATTGCTTGGGATATGGGGAATTGGCGATGAAACCGCCGACGATATCGTGCTCTACGCCGCCAAGAAGCCGTCGTTCGTAATAGACACCTACACCCGCCGAATAGTCGACCGATTAGGCTGGCGTGCCGATGGCGACGAGTACCGGGACTACCAGTCACTATTCGCGGATAGGTTGCCCCACGACGCCCCGCTGTTTAACGAATTCCACGCCCTGCTAGATGAACACGCAGCAACCGTCTGCCGTCCAACGCCAAAGTGCGATGGGTGCTGTTTGAAGGACATATGTGTAACGGGAAAGACATTCGAGCCAACGTAGGAGAGGCACTCCCCCCAACGACAACTGGCCCGGAGAATTCGCCGCTCACCCCACCAGCGCGGCCTCCAGCAACTTGATACTGCTGCTCTTGAACACGAGATACGCGTCCTGGCCTCGTTTCAATCCCAGCGCGACCACCGCCCCCTGCGTCAACGCCACCATAATCGGCACGCCTACATCGACCGTTGCGTAGATCCCGTCGGCGACCGGCTCAAGCTCCGTTATCGAGCCCGACACCACGTTTCGAGCGCTTAACCCCGTCGGCTCTTCCGTCGCCAGTATGATTTCTTCGGCACCCAACGCCACAATCACCGGCGCTCCGACCGATTGCCCCGTCGGCGGTGTCACGACCTCCGACGACCCGACACGAACTCGTCCGGGAGCACCATCGCCTCCCGCCTCCATCACCGTTCCATCGAGAAGATTCTCGATCGGGTCGTCCTGGAACATCCCGCCAACAGCCGGGTCCAGCAACACCCGCGAAGGCCGACCAGATGCGACCACTTTGCCATCAGAAAGCACGAGTGCATCGTCCGCCAGGGCCAGCACCTCTGATATCGAATGCGACACGTAGATCATGGGAATCCCCAGGTCTTCATGTATCCGGCGCAAGTAACTGATAACCACGCCACGCAACCGCGCATCCAGCGACGCCATCGGCTCATCGAGCAGTAGCAATCCAGGCGACATAGCAAGCGCCCGGGCGAATGCGACCCGCTGCCTCTCGCCGCCGGATAGAGACGATGGAGAACGCTCCATCAGTGGGCGCAATCCAAGCAACTCAACAACGTGATCTACGTCAATACGTCGTTCGCCCTCGGGCGTCCGTTTCCACCCGTACATCACGTTGTCGGCGACGCTCATGTGCGGGAAAAGCGCCCCATCCTGGAACACCAGCCCAATTCGGCGCTTCTCCGGCTGGACGAACGACTTCGGCGTGTCCCGATACAGGTCGCGAGCGTGCAAAACGATCTCCCCGCTGTCAGGTCTGAACAACCCGGCGAGGCAGTTCAAGAGGGTCGTTTTCCCACTTCCAGAAGGTCCGAATAACGCCGTAATGCCGGATCCAAAATTCCCGGCGACATCAAGCCGAAATTCGCCCTGTGACCGGGTAAAGGAGAACTTGAGTATGGCCTCTTTATCTTGCGTACGACTCATCAGCTAAGCACCAAACCCTGCACGGTGGCGACGCCCGGACAGCCCGCCGCGCCGAAGTAGCAGATCGTGAACTACCAGCGTTATCACGGCCAGTGCCACTGACACGATCACCAGTCGAACTGCAGCACTGTCGTCACCGGCCTGTATTCGGGTGAAGATCCCCAGCGGTAGCGTCTGCGTCTTGCCCGGGATGTTGCCCGCCACGACAATCGTCGCTCCGAACTCAGACAAAGCACGCACAAAGCCGATTAGCGTACCGGCCAACAGTCCCCGATAAGCCAGGGGGATCGTCACCGTGAGTAGCACCCTCCACGGCCCTGCTCCAAGACTTCGCGCTGCCAACTCAAGCCGTGGATCGACCGCATCCAGTGCCACAACAAATGTCCGAACCACAAGCGGTAATGCCACTATCGCCGAGGCCAACGAAGCGGCAAATGCCGTAAACGCTACGCCCTCGAACGGCCCGCGACTTCCGAGCAAAATCAACAGTCCGTAACCGATCACTACGGGCGGCAATGCGAGCGGCAGCGACACGACAGCCTCGATCAGGAACCGGCCGCGAACCTGCTTTCGCACAAGCAGCCACGCCAACCCGAAACCGATCGGCAGGGCTATGAGCATCGCCACCACGGCAACGCGCAGGGACAACAAGACGATTGTTAGATCAGACGACATCGGGCGTAAGTCTATCGCTCAGCCGCACGCCGATAACAGCGGGCTAAATCTCCGTCCTGCTGACAATCTTGTCTGGATCAAGTGCGTAGCCAAAGCCCGGACCGGCAGGTAACGGGTAGTAACCGTCCACCGGTTCGTAATAGTCGCTGAAGAAATGCTGTGTATTGGGATTTATTCGAACACCCCACTCCGCCAGCGGGCAGTTTCGCTCATGTTGGGAGAACAGAATGTGAAGGGCGTTTCTACCCGATTCGTTGCCGTGGGGAACAACGGCAACCCCGTAGGTAGACGCCACAGCGATTATCTTCCGCATCTCGGTCACGCCACCGGCCCAGATTGGATCCGGCTGCACGATGGTCGCACCACCGGTTTCGATCACCTGCCTCATCTGCCATCGATTGTAAAAATGCTCGCCGAACGCCACGGGGATGCTGGTGGACTCCGCCAGCTTCCGATGCGCATCGATCTCGTCGAACGCAAAAGGCTCCTCTATCCAGGTGACGCCGTAGTCTTCGAGGCCTCGTGCCATCTGGGTGGCCCACAGGATGGAATTTACGCGTGGATTGGACAGCAACCAGTCACACATGATCTCGACATCCGTGCCTACCGCTTCCCTGACCGCCTTGATCAGAGCCAGGTTCCCGTTGATCCCCTCCCGACCGTAAGAGCCGTTATACGGGAGGTACCACTTCATAGCGGTGAACCCCTTTTCGGCGTACTCCGCAGAGGCCTCCGCGGCCGCGGCAGGTTCCGTAGAAAACCCCAACATCCCCGCATAGGCACGTATTCGTTCCCGGACTGGGCCGCCAAGGAGTTCGTAAACAGGTGCGTTGCGGATCTTTCCGACCAGGTCCCAGATCGCAAGGTCCAGGACAGCGATTATTGGCAGCCGCTGGCGGAGCCGTACATCCGAGTACATTTTTTCCCAGATCGCTTCCGTGTGAAGCGGGTTCTCGCCGATCAGAAATTGACCCGCTTCCTTCACCTCGTGTTCATCCCCGTGTGAGATGAACTGCAAGCCGGTCAATCCTTCGTCCGTTTCAATCTCGACAAAGTTCTCGGCGTGGGGTCGTGGTGGACGGGGTTCAGCACCAGCGCGCATGCTGGCGAAAACGGCGAGCCCTTCTTGCATCCGGCCTTCGAGGTGAAATACGTTGACGGCGGTAATCTTCAAGAAATTGTCCTCGTTCTGATCGTCTGGAGGACCGGAAGTCTATCCCAGCGATGTAGTCTGCGACTCACTCAAATGCGAACGCCACCTCTATCCTCCGGGGACTTCAAATCCGTACGTTTCAAAGATGACCAGGGACCGGTCTTCACCGAGGAAGTCCAGGAACTCGGCCGCTGCATCGCCGCGACCCGAACCTTCAACCACCGCCGCCGGGTACACAATCCGGTCGTGCAAGTCTTCTGAAACCACCAAAAGCACCTCTACCCCGGAATTGGCCGACGCGTCAGTCGCGTAGACCAGCCCGAACGACGCGCCACCGGTGTCCACCGCTCCCACGGCCGCCCGCACATCAAGCGTGGGGATCAGCCGTGATTCGAACCTCTCATACAGCCCGACCGACTCCAGCGACTGCTTTGCATAAAACCCCGCAGGGGCTAGCGCCGGATCCGCCAGAGCGATACGTCCGTCCAATTCATCAAGACCGGCTAATTCTGATAGCGCACTCGCCCCCATGCCTCCGATCACCACCAGCCGATTGCTAAGCAAGTCATCACGGCTACCCGCAACCACATCGCCAGATGCCTCAAGCTGATCCATCGGCCCCGATCCCGCAAATATCACCGCATCGGCCGGAGCCCCAAACTCGACCTGTCGCGCCAGCGCGTTAGATCCGCCAAAACTGAACGTCACATTCACGCCTGACTCAGCCTCGTATGCGTCTCCAATCTCGACAAGTGCATCTGTCATGGAGGCAGCCGCGAGCACCAGAATGGAATCGTTTTCCCCATCTGTCACGCAGCCAGCGGCGAATAGCGCAACCAAAGCCGTCGACGCACCAATCGCAAAAAGTGCCGTCACACGATTAACAAGTGCCGAAAAACGGGCATGTATCAGGTTGGCGACGATGGAATTTCCTCAGTTCAACGCTACATACATCGACCGGACGGTCACTCTAGCTCCGGATACGATGCAACATGGTAGAATCGTGCGCATCCTCTGGCGGTGATCCGCCACCCCGGACCGCTCGCGATACGGGTGTAATCCACGAGCCAACTCCCTCCAGGAGAGCCCATTGGCCCAGACAGCCCAAGGTTATTCGTTTTCCAAGTTCGCTGGCCTGGACTTCTACACAGAAGTCAACGCCGCAACACTTGACCTCGCAGAAATTGGCAAGCACCACAGCATTGTCGACCTAAGCTGCGGGAACGGCGGTATCTCAAAGCAGATCCTCTCACGCCTTGAAGACGCAAAACACAGCGTCATCTACGCCATTGACCACTCTGCATCCGCTCTACGTGACGCCAGAGAGAACATCGGCGAAAAGACGGACGCTGCGGTCAAGTATGTGCAGGGTGAAGTCCAGAGCCTGTCGGACCTGCTGGGCGAGAAGGTCGACTCCGTCGTCTACTTCAACGCCATCCACTACGTCCCGGACAAGGCAGCCCTACTCCAGATGATCAGGGAAGCCATCAAGCCGGGCGGAACATTTGTGTTCAACAGCTCCTTCTTCAAGGGAGCACACCCGCCAGAGACCGATGCATTTGCACGCAAGTGGATGATGAAGTCGCTCCGGATGCTGAAGCGTGAGCACGGCTTGCGGCCGATAAAGTCCGACAAGACGGAGGCCCGACAGCAACTCACGCCAGAGGAGTACTACGACCTTCTTCGTGAGGGCGGTTTCGAGATCGCTGCCGAGGAGATCCACCGCATCGAGGTCCCGATCGACGGCTGGTACGACATCAGTGGATTCCAGGACTTCATCGAAGGCGTGATGCCCGGCGTACCGCTAGACATCGCCCGGGACTGCCTGCAGAAGGCCTGCAAAGAGACCTGGGACGAGATGGGGCTCGACACGGTCCCACGCAATTGGATGATGGTCGTAGCTTCACGGGCGTAGTCCAGTTCCCGGACAGATTAGTAATCAAAAACGCCCCGGTCATGCGACCGGGGCGTTTATTTTTCTCCTACCGTCTCCGCACAAAGACATCGTATGGGCGAATGACTATCCGCCCTCTCCAGTCCATGCAACTGCGGTGAAGTATTGGTGTAGCACCAACAGGCGTTCGGATCACCAACGCAGTTTCATCCCATCAGGTTCTCGAATGGGCGGTCACACGAATCGCGCCGTGGTGCCTACCCTTCCCAATCCAGGTACTCATCCAGCCGCATCACGTTGTATGCCGCCTCACCAGCCGCCAGGCTCTCCACAGCCGCCCTTGCCGTATCTATAGACGTGAAGATCGGCACTCGTCGCTCCGCAGCGGCCCGCCTAATGTGGAACCCGTCCTGCATGATCGACCTGTCGCCGGTCACCGTGTTCACCACGGCGCCGACCGACCCGTCCTCAATGATGTCCACCACATTCGGGTGACCTTCAGATAAACGCTTCTCGATCGCCTCGACAGGCAACCCCGCAGACCTGATCAGCTCCGCAGTTCCCGCAGTCGCGTAAAGCGGGTGCCCGCTCTCTACAAGTGAACGCACAAACGGCAGCGCTGTGCCCTTGTCTGCGTCGGAAATACTCAATAAGACGCTGGTCCCCTGCGGAATAGCCAGCCCCGCGGCGATAAGCGCCTTCGCGACCGCACCCCGGTACTCGGTATCTATCCCCATCACTTCGCCGGTGGACTTCATCTCCGGTCCCAGGAACGTATCCACGCCCACCAGCTTGGACATGGAGAACACCGGCGCCTTCACAGCCACCAGATCACGCCGTGGAGCAAGCCCGGGCTCGTAGCCCTGCTCGACGATGCTCTTGCCACGCATCACGTTGACGCCGATTTCGATCATCGGCACGCGCGTGACCTTGGATATAAACGGGATGGTCCGGCTAGAACGAGGGTTCACCTCGATGATGTAGACCTCGGACTCGGCATCAGTCGAGCCCTTGTCTGATAGCGACCTGTAAGCGCCACGCCCCGTGATTACGAACTGGATGTTCATCAGACCACGCATGCCCAGAGCCACGCCAATCCGGCGCGTGTAGTCGACAATCGTGTCGACCTCTGCCTCGGTCAAACTCAGCGCCGGATACACCGCCATCGAGTCTCCGGAGTGAACACCTGCGCGTTCGATGTGCTGCATGATCCCGGGGATCAGGACGTTTTCACCATCGCACACGGCATCGACCTCGACCTCGATCCCTTCCAGGTAACGGTCAACCAGAATCGCCTGTCCCGGAGTCGCTCCAATCGCCAGAAGATTGCTGAAGTAGCGCACCAGCTCTGAAGCGTTCTGAATGATCTCCATCGCCCGTCCGCCAAGCACGTAGCTCGGACGAACCAGCACCGGGTATCCGATGTTGTCGGCAATCTGGAGCGCATCTTCCGCTGTGATAGCCGTCCCGGCTGGCGGTAAGGGAATACCAACCTCCGCGGCCAGATCTTCAAACCGTCCTCGGTCAGACGCGGCGTCGATAGCCGAGGCAGAAGAGCCAAGGATCGGCATACCGGCGACATCCAGTCCCTGCGACAGGTTGATCGCCGTTTGGCCTCCGAACTGGACGATTGTGGACACCGGGCCATCACCGTTAGCGGACCCATCTTCCTGCCCCGATCCCATCCCCGACTCGTTCTCGATAATGTCCCGCACGGACTCATCGTCCAGCGGCTCGAAGTACAGCCGATCAGACGTATCGAAGTCTGTAGAAACCGTCTCCGGGTTGGAGTTCACCATTACGGCACCTGCGCCGCCGCGCTGCAACGCCCATGCGGCATGAACAGAGCAGTAGTCGAACTCGATCCCCTGCCCTATTCGGATCGGGCCACTGCCCAGCACGATCGCCTTGTCTCCAGCCATCGGCAGCGCCTCGTTCTCCTGCTCGTAGGTCGAGTAGAAGTACGGCGTCGTCGCCTCGAACTCCCCCGCACAGGTGTCCACCATCTTGTAGACCGGCCTGAGTCCCCATTCCAGCCGCTGCGCCCTGACCTGTTCGGGCAACAGGTCGGCCAGCGTTCCGATCTGGGTATCTGAAAAGCCGATCCGTTTGGCCTCCCACAGCAAGCTGCGGGTCAGGTCCTCCGCGAGCAAGCGACGCTCCATAGATGTGATCCGGTCCAGCGCCCGCGTGAACCACGGGTCAACGCCCGTAAGTTCCGAGACCTCCATCGCCGACCAACCGCGCCTGAGTGCTGCCGTCAGCTTCCAGATGCGGTTGTCGTCCGGTGACAGATCGAAGTTACCCTCCTCCCACTCCGGGTCCTGCCAGAGAAGGGATCGACCACCCACTTCAAGACAACGCACTGCCTTCTGCAGCGCAGCCTCAAACGAGCGATCAATAGCCATCACCTCGCCGGTTGCCTTCATCTGAGTACCAAGCGAGCGGTCGCCGGTCGGGAACTTATCGAACGGCCAGCGCGGGATTTTGACGACGCAGTAGTCGAGCGCAGGCTCGAACGCAGCGGACGTGCGTGATGTGACTTCGTTCGGAATCTCGTGCAGCGTCTTGCCGAGTGCGATCTTCGCTGCAACACGTGCGATCGGGTATCCGGTCGCCTTCGACGCCAGTGCCGAGGAACGACTAACCCGGGGGTTCACCTCGATGACGTAGTAGTGCGGTGAGCCTTCCGGGATGGTTGGAAGAGTCTTTTCGACATCCGCACCCGGGCGCATTGCGAGCTGGACGTTACAGCCACCTTCGATGCCAAGGCCCCGGATGATGTTCAGCGACGCCGTCCTGAGTAATTGGTACTCCTTGTCAGACAGCGTCTGGCTTGGTGCAACGACGATAGAGTCACCTGTGTGGACCCCCATCGGGTCCAGGTTCTCCATGTTGCAAATCGTGACGGTGTTGTCCTCGCCGTCACGCATCACCTCGTACTCGACCTCTTTCCAGCCGACGAGTGATTTCTCGATCAAAACCTGCCCGACAAGGCTGGCCGACAACCCACCCTGTGCGATCTCCCTGAGTTGCGTTTCGTCGCCTGCAACTCCACCACCGGTGCCGCCAAGCGTGTAGGCCGGGCGGATCACCACCGGGTAGCCGATCTGTACGGCGGCTTTCACAGCGTCATCAATCGACTCCACGGCAACGGACGGCGGGACAGGTTCGCCGAGGCGATCCATCAGGTCCCGGAATTTCTCTCGGTCCTCGGCCATTTCGATAGAAGCGATCTGCGTGCCGAGAACCTTGACGTTGTACTTCTCAAGCACACCGGCCTCGGACAGCTCTATGGCGAGGTTAAGACCGGTCTGGCCACCCAGCGTAGGCAGCACGCCGTCCGGCCGCTCCCGCTCAATGATGCGCGCCAGGACCGGCACCGTCAGCGGCTCGATGTAGACGCGGTCGGCGACGTCTTCGTCAGTCATGATGGTCGCCGGGTTGGAGTTGACGAGGACGACCTCGACCCCCTCCTCGCGAAGCGATTTACACGCCTGCGTACCGGCGTAATCGAACTCAGCAGCCTGACCAATAATGATCGGACCAGAGCCAATAACAAGAACTTTCTTAGGAGCAGACTCGCTCATTTACTTGGTACCGTCACAATTAGCATTCCGTGGCCCCTTAACTCTCTTACAAGACCCATATACGCCTGTTCCATCGTCACGTGGTTGAACTGCTCGCGAACGAATTGCGCCTCATTTGACGGTGGATTCACTCCAGACTCAAACAGGAACATCCATCGATCCCCGAATTGACTCCGTATGCGAGGAATTTCGTCCAAAACGTTTGCTCGAGGAATCATTTGATCGTCCTGCGGATTCGCTCTTACCCGAGTTGCAAGGGCGATTGCGAAATCGCAGTTTTTCATCACTGCAGCGATCTTCTCGTCAAGTGACTTCCCCATGCTTGGTTCTCGTTCAGCAATCACTGGCTCTGCATCCAACGATCGAACAAAATCCTCAAGTCGTGCTCGTGCTGCGGTCTGGCCGTCGTGTGCAATAAATATCCGTAATTTCCGGCCTGTAATCGGGTTGACATCGGACCTCGTGGTGGCAGGTTCACCTCGGGCTTCCAAATCCTCTACCAACGCCTGAACATTCGCCGAGAGAGTTGGAATGTGTTCAACATGCCATCCTTGGAGGTCCATGCTGGGCGAAACCGAATTCGGATGCCCGGCCCGATAAATTGAATAAATCCGGGTAGATGCCTCATCACCTGTAAAAACTCTGTTGATGAGGTTTTCGACCCGTTGGTTCCAAAGCGTGAACTCAGGACCGTCATGCATCCAATCGACACCGTCGCTTTCGAGTTCGTCTAACAACGATCTGGCCGCCTGTATTTCAGCTTGTGTGATTTTTGATCCCATAATCCTCAGCCTCAACTATCACTGACGTAGGTTTGTTCAACTAACGGTGCCCCCGGTTATAACCAACCCCATAAACCGATCAAACAGATACTCCGCGTCCTGCGGTCCCGGGGACGCTTCTGAGTGGTACTGGATGGTCATGATCGGGAGCGACTTATGCCGCAGTCCCTCGACGGTGTCATCGGAGAGGTCCCGGTGCGTCACCATCACTTCGTCCGACAACCCCTCTTGCGACACCGCGTAACCGTGATTTTGCGCGGTTACATAGACCCGGCCTGACTCCTCGTCCATGACCGAATGGTTGCCGCCGCGGTGGCCGAATTTCAGCTTGAACGTCTCGGCACCAAACGCCTTTGCGATAACCTGGTGGCCGAGGCAGATACCAAACATAGGCACCTGATCAGAGAGCGACTTCGCTACGCCGACTACCGACTCCAGAAACACCGGGTCGCCGGGTCCGGGCGATAGCAATACGCCGTCTGGCTGTAGCGCCATCACCTGATCAGCCGTCACGTCCATCGGCACAACGGTCACCCGTGCGCCGCGCTTCTCAAGATTTCGAAGAATGTTGTGCTTCACCCCGAGATCGACCACGACCACGTGTGGGCCGCCATCCCCAGCAGAGCCGCCCTCCCACGCATACGTCTCAGCCGTTGATACGTCGGCTACGACGTCAAACTCTCCATATCGGGGCGCAGCGCCAAGCTGCTTCAACCCGTACTCGACATCTTCCTGCGCCGTCACAAGTCCCATCATCACGCCACGTGAGCGCAGCTTCCGGGTGATCGCCCGCGTGTCCACACCTGACACGCCGGGGATGCCGTTCTCGACAAGGTACTCGTGGATCGTGCCATTGCTGTCCCGGTGACTCGGCAGATCGCAGTCTTCTCGAACAACAAAACCGCGGACCTGAATCCGACGTGACTCCCAGTCGTCGTCGTTCACGCCGTAATTCC